>CAINVI010000214.1 GCA_903854075.1 Candidatus Pollutiaquabacter sp.
GATAGTATTTTGTCTTCAAACCGCATTACTACTCCAGTTAATAGTAATTTACTTGTAGGTAATAGCAGTAATGATGATGCCGCAGTATATGATTTAGGCAATGGGTCTGTTTTTTCGTCCGGCGATAATTGAATAGGTATTTCGAATTGTTTGGCTAATGTTGGGCTGTGGTTTATGCCGGATGTGTAATGATTCAGGACCTGGTAAAGTCTTTTGAACCGACCGTCATGCATATAGGGTGATGTGTATTCAATATTCCGCAGCGTTGGAACTTTGAACAGGAAGTCATCCATCATGTCATTGGTGATAGCTGCTCGTCCGTGATCGTTTAATGCCGAGTCAGGTGGCAGACCATTGTTTTCATAGCTGTTGTTAGTGAATAGCGGAGCCGTATGACAGCTGTTGCAATGGCGGTTAAATAATGCAAGTCCGTTGGCTTCCTGTAGCGTGAAGGCGGCCAGATTTTGCTGTACACTGTCGTACTTCGACTGACAACTCACGAGGGTAAGCAGAAACTGAGAGATTGCTTTAAGGGTTCGTTCGCCGGTGACTGCAGAATCCCCGTAGGCCTGTGCGAATTTCTTTTTGTAAAACGTTGAGCTATTGAGTCGGTTGACGAGTTCCGGAAAATCATTTCCCATTTCGTTGGGGTGCGTCAATGGGGCCAAGGCCTGAAAATCGAGGTGATGAATGGCTCCGTCCCACATGAAATTATCCTGCCACGCCAGATTCATGAGTGCCGGCGCATTTCGGTTGCCAATCCGATCGTTGATGCCGTGGCTTAGTGCATGATCACTATGGGCAAATGCATTGTACGGGGAATGGCAATTAGCACACGATGTCGATCCGTCCGCAGAAAGGTTAGGATCATAAAATAATGTTCTACCCAGGGCGATTTTTTGTGGCGTAAGCGGATTGTCAGCGAAATCGTAGTGTGGTTCGGGCCAGCCTTTGGGAACCTTGAATAAATCGAATACACCATCGCTGAAGGCGGTTGCCAACAGGGCTATAAACGGTATGAGGATTCGGAGTTTCATGGTTGAATAACCTCAAAAGATGCTGCGGCTTGGGATAATGTCGCCGCTGATTCCCCGGGAGTCATTACATGATCTTTGCTACTCAGATCGGTTTGGCTGAGAAATTTCTCCAGGGATAGAGAAAAAGTGGGATTGCCTGGATTCGATAAACACCGTGTCACCACTCTTGCCGTAGGATAGGGGTACGCGTACCCGCCGAGGTGAAGCTGAAACGCGTGATCGCCTGCTTTTGAGCGGTCAGCGGTTCCTTCGACTTTCATGTTGATGTAACCACTGCGCCAGGTCCAATACATGCCTTTTGACGGATCAAGGTCGCCGTCTTTTACCCCTGAAACACACGTAGCACTGTCGATGCCGAGGGTGAAGGTCAAGCAATCGTTTTTACCGAGTGATAATGGAATGGCTAAGGTTACTTTATTGGTATCAGACAGATCAATTAAATGACTTTCGGTAGATGTCCACAGAATTTTATCGTTACGACTTACCGTCAACTGTTGCAGATAAAACTTCACCATAGAGACCGTTATTTTCGAGGAGTCGTTTCCAATCTTTCTTCCAATTCCGGGAGTGAGCGGTTCGTTGCATTGAAAAGACACACTTCCCTGGCCGGCAACAAATGGTGTGTTGTATAGGCAGCAAAGCATTAGTACTAAAACAAAGCGGAATTCCCGGGCCATAATTCGTTTGACTTATTTTCAGGTAGAAGGTTTAATTGGTACGGCCA
>CAINVI010000215.1 GCA_903854075.1 Candidatus Pollutiaquabacter sp.
AGTCTCTCCACCCGTGCTGACACCCGGATCTTCTGTATGATTTCCGGAAATAAAAGAATTGACGTTCAAAATATCGGATATGAGCAAGATTTCTGATTACATCAAAGAAAGCTACCACGAGCTGGTCGAAAAAGTAAGCTGGCCTACCTGGGAAGAGCTCCAGAGCAGTGTCATCGTAGTGTTAGTGTCCACCGTGATCATCGGTGTAGTCATTTTCGCTATGGATATGGGCTTTACCGGTATTATGAACCTGTTCTATAAGATGATCGCCTGATAAACTACGAGCACGTCATGACCGATACAACTTTAAATACCGCTAAATCACAGCCGACCAAAGATTTTGGACGCAAGTGGTACGTGGTACGTGCAATCGCCGGCAAGGAGAAGAAGGTGAAGCAATACATCGAATCCGAAGTGAGCCGACTGAAGTTGACGGACTATGTAGCTCAGGTACTTATTCCTACCGAGAAATTTGTTCAGATCCGGAACGGTAAAAAAGTCACCAAAGAACGGAGTATTCTTCCAGGCTATGTGCTGCTTGAAGCAGCACTGACTGGTGAGATTCCGCACATCATTGAAAATATCACCGGGGTAATTTCCTTCCTCGGTCCGAAAGGCGAGGCTCCAGTTCCGCTCCGTCAATCGGAAGTAAACCGCATCCTGGGTAAGATGGATGAACTGGCCGACAGCGAGTCGGTTATATCTGTTCCTTATGTGGTCGGCGAATCGGTCAAAGTTATCGATGGTCCGTTTAACAGCTTCACCGGAGTGATCGAAGAGATCAACGAGGAAAAGAAAAAGCTGAAAGTGATGGTTAAGATCTTCGGACGGAAGACCCCGCTGGAGTTGAATTATATGCAAGTAGAAAAAGAATAATCTCCTCCGCATCGAACGCTGAAGTCCTCGCTTCCACGACCTGAGGCCTCGAAACGGAATCAATCAACGAACAAACGTCATGGCAAAAGAAATAAGCACATTCATTAAGTTACAGGTTAAAGGTGGTGCGGCTAATCCTGCTCCTCCAATCGGACCTGCACTCGGTGCTAAGGGTGTTAACATCATGGAATTCTGCAAGCAGTTCAATGCTCGCACGCAGGACCAGCCGGGAAAAGTACTTCCTGTTGTTATCACCGTTTATACCGATAAGTCGTTTGAATTCATCATCAAAACTCCTCCGGCTGCTGTTCAGCTTATGGATGCTGCCAAGTTAAAAGGTGGTTCCAAAGAGCCTAACCGTAACAAAGTGGGTAAGGTTTCCTGGGATGATGTCCGCAAAATTGCGGAAAGCAAAATGCCCGACCTGAACTGCTTCACCATCGAGTCAGCGATGAGCATGGTGGCCGGTACGGCGCGCAGTATGGGTATCACGGTTGACGGACAACGTCCGTTCTAACCGAAGTTCCTTAAGAACTGTCCGGCTCCGGCCGTCAGTATATGTAAAACCGAAGGAGGGGGAGATCGTCTCAAGCCCGTTTGTACTTCTAAAATGTCACTTAATGGCACGCATTAGTAAAAAAAGAAAAGTGGCGCTGTCTAAACTGGACCAAACGAAGTCCTACACAGTAGCCGAGGCCGCTAAAATGGTCAAAGACGTTACCACAACGAAATTCGACGCTTCTGTCGATCTGAGCATCCGTCTCGGAGTAGATCCTCGTAAAGCCAACCAGATGGTTCGTGGTGTTGTTACGCTTCCGCACGGAACGGGCAAAACCAAGAAGGTACTGGTGCTTTGTACGCCGGATAAGGAAGCGGAGGCGAAAGAAGCCGGTGCTGACTATGTAGGACTGGATGATTACATCCAGAAAATCGAACAAGGTTGGACCGATATCGACGTAGTAATCACTATGCCAAGCGTAATGGGTAAAGTGGGTAAACTGGGTAAAGTACTCGGTCCGCGTAACCTCATGCCGAATCCTAAGACCGGTACTGTTACCAACGAAGTTGGCAAAGCGGTTAACGAAGTGAAAGCCGGTAAGATCGACTTCAAAGTAGATAAGCAAGGCTCTATTCATGCTTCCATCGGTAAAGTCTCTTTTGATGCTAAGAAAATCGAAGAGAATGCCGGTGAATTGATTGGTGCTATCATCAAATTGAAGCCGTCCGCCGCAAAAGGTACTTACATGAAGTCTGTCTACATGTCGTCTACCATGAGCCCGTCAGTACAGATCGATACCAAGACCTTGTCCTGATACCAGTAAGTTTAACGGTACTAAAACTCGAATCTCATCATGAATCGTGAAGAAAAAGAAGTAATCATCGGCCAGATCGCCGAGTTACTGAATAAATACCCAAATGTATACGTAGCGGATACTTCCGCGTTGACCGTAGAAAAGACGAACCAGTTACGTCGTACCTGTTTCAACAAAGGCGTGAAGATGCTTGTGGCGAAAAACACCCTTATCCGTAAGGCCATGCAACGTCAGGATGAAGCAGCGTTCAGCGACATCTTCGGTGCACTCAAAGGAACGAGTGCGTTGATGTTCTGCGAAACCGGAAATGTCCCAGCCAAATTGATCAAGGAATTCCGTAAATCCGGTAACGAAAAGCCACTACTCAAAGGTGCTTACATTGATACGGCGATCTTCCTTGGCGATAATCAGCTGGATACCTTGTCCGCTATCAAGTCGAAGAACGAACTCATCGGCGATATCATCGGACTTCTTCAATCGCCTGCTAAAAACGTTGTCTCTGCACTTCAAAGCAGCGGCGGCAAACTGGCCGGTATCGTCAAAACCCTCTCCGAGCGCGCTGCTTAAGAGGATCAGTAAAAGAATGCTTCCAATACCAACATATTATCAATTCTAACAATCGAAATCACTAACAATTAAAACTCAATAACAATGGCAGACCTGAAAGCATTTGCAGAACAGTTGGTAAACCTTTCTGTAAAAGACGTAAACGAACTCGCAAAAATCCTGAAAGATGAATATGGTATCGAGCCGGCAGCAGCAGCAGTAGCTGTAGCAGCAGTAGGCGGCGGTGGTGCTGAAGGTGGTGGCGCAGCTGAGAAGACCAGCTTCGACGTTATCCTAAAGAACCCAGGCGGTGCTAAATTGAACATCGTTAAATTGGTGAAGGACATCACCGGTCTTGGCTTGAAAGAAGCGAAAGACCTGGTTGACGGTGCTCCGAAGCCGGTTAAAGAAGGTGTTTCTAAGGACGAAGCGACCGCTATTAAAGCACAACTTGAAGAAGCAGGAGCAGAGGTTGAGGTTAAGTAAGGCATCGGCTTCTGTTGGCTAAATTCTATAGACCTTTCCCCATGAAAATGGGGATAGGTCTATATCCTTTTTTAATAGGTGGGACCTGATCGTACGGATTCCGCCCGTTGAAAATCAATAATTCTGACCCGAAAACCCTTCCATACTGTGTCCAACGCCCTGATTACCTCAACCAAACGAATTAATTTTTCCAGAACCAAAAATCCGATTGATTACCCGGATTTTCTGGAGATCCAGCTGAAGTCCTTCCAGGACTTTTTCCAGCTTGAAACCACCGCCGACAATCGCCAGGCGGAGGGACTTTTCAAAGTATTCAGCGAGAACTTTCCGATCTCGGATTCACGCAACAATTTCGTTCTCGAATTCCTTGATTATTTCATCGATCCTCCTCGTTATTCCATCGAAGAGTGTATCGAGCGCGGTTTGACCTACAGCGTTCCGCTGAAAGCCAAACTCAAACTTTATTGTACCGATCCTGAACACGAGGATTTCGAAACCATCGTGCAGGATGTTTACCTTGGACAGATTCCGTACATGACGCCGAAGGGAACGTTCGTGATCAACGGAGCTGAACGCGTTATCGTTTCTCAGCTTCACCGCTCACCGGGTGTGTTCTTCGGTCAGTCGCGTCACGCGAACGGCACGAAACTTTACTCAGCGCGTGTTATTCCGTTCAAAGGTTCCTGGATTGAATTCGCTACGGACATCAACAATGTGATGTATGCGTACATTGATCGTAAAAAGAAATTCCCGGTTACCACATTGCTTCGTGCAATCGGTTACCAGAACGACAAAGATATCCTTGAGATTTTCGGTCTTGCCGATGAATTCAAGGTGACCAAGTCCGGTATCAAATCCGTCCTCGGACGTAAACTTGCCGCGCGTGTATTAAAGACATGGGTGGAAGATTTCGTGGATGAGGATACCGGCGAAGTTGTTTCTATCGAACGTAACGAAGTGCTTATCGAGCGTGAAACCATCCTCGAAGAAGCACACCTCGACCTCATTATCGACTCCGCCGTTAAAGCAATCATCCTTCATAAAGAAGATGTCAGCTCCGGCGATTATTCTATCATCTACAATACGCTTCAGAAAGATACCTCCAACTCGGAGAAAGAAGCCGTCGAGCACATTTACCGTCAGTTGCGTAATGCTGAGCCGCCGGATGAAGAAACTGCGCGTGGTATCATCGACAAGCTGTTCTTCTCTGACAAGCGTTATGACCTTGGTGATGTAGGTCGTTATCGTATCAATAAGAAACTCGGACTGGAAATTGCTGAGGATACCAAGGTGTTGACCAAGATCGACATCATCTCTATTATCCGTCACCTGATCCAGCTTATCAACTCCAAAGCCGAAGTTGACGATATCGATCACTTGTCTAACCGTCGTGTTCGTACGGTGGGTGAGCAATTGTATTCTCAGTTTGGTGTTGGTCTTGCTCGTATGGCCCGTACCATCCGCGAGCGGATGAACGTGCGTGATAACGAAGTATTCACGCCGTCCGACTTGATCAATGCAAAGACATTGTCTTCCGTTATCAATTCGTTCTTCGGAACCAACCAGCTTTCACAGTTCAT
>CAINVI010000216.1 GCA_903854075.1 Candidatus Pollutiaquabacter sp.
CTCCAACGCCATCGAATCTTTACGTTCCAAAATATTTTTCGTCTCGTTCTTTTTCGAATAATCATTCACAGCGATGATCCAACCGCTTGAACTTGTCCTTATGCCGGAACAGGCAGCCGACAAGACGGCACAACTTCAGCAAGCCGCCCAACTGCTGAGAACCGCACCAGAACGCATACAGCTTGTTCTGAAAAAGCGCTCTATCGATGCGCGTTCCCGACAAGTCAAGATCAGGATTTTTGTAGACGCCTATGTTGATGAGCCTGTTCCACCGCCCACCGACTTTTCGCTGCTTTTTGATTTCAACAAAGACGTATCACAAGCCATTCCAATCATCGTTGTCGGCTTTGGTCCTGCCGGCATGTTTGCTGCGCTGCGGCTGATTGAACTTGGCTATAAGCCCATCGTGCTTGAACGCGGAAAAGATGTTCGTGCCCGACGAAGAGATCTGGCGATTTTGAATAAACAAGGCGAAGTTGATCCGGACTCCAACTATTGCTTTGGCGAAGGCGGCGCCGGCACCTATTCCGATGGAAAACTATATACACGTTCCGGTAAACGTGGTGATATCAATCGGATTCTTTCCTTACTGGTTGTGCACGGAGCTGATCCTGCCATTCTTATTGATGCTCATCCTCATATCGGAACGAATAAGCTGCCTAAAATTGTTCAACAACTCCGAGAAACCATTATAAAATGTGGCGGAGAAGTTCATTTTGAAACTAAGCTAACCGATTTAATCATTCAGAACGATCGGGTCGTCGGTGCAAGGGCTCTTGCGCTCAACACGAAGACCACTAATGAGTTCATTGCATCTTCTGTCATTCTGGCAACCGGTCACTCGGCACGTGATATCTATGAGTTGCTCGACCGGAAAAATATTAGCATTGAAGCCAAACCGTTTGCACTGGGCGTACGCATCGAGCATCCGCAATCCATCATTGACAGTGTGCAATATCATTGTACAGAACGCAGTGCCTGGCTTCCGCCGGCTTCCTATTCACTCACTGCACAAGCCCATGATCGTGGCGTTTATTCATTCTGTATGTGTCCGGGAGGTATTATTGCGCCGGCATCTACAGCTCCGGGTGAACTAGTTGTAAACGGATGGTCGCCATCAAAGCGCAACAATCCGTTTGCCAATTCTGGTATGGTAGTTAGTATAAATTTGGACGATTACCAACCTTACGGTACCGATGCGTTGTCCGGAATGCGTTACCAGCAACATGTCGAACAAACTGCTTTTAAAGCGGGAGGCGGAAAACTGGTGGCTCCGGCACAGCGACTGATGGACTTTCTGAATAGTAAAACTTCTGCCAACTTGCCGGATTGCTCGTATGTTCCCGGATTGCGCTCAGTGTCGTTAGACAACGTGCTACCAGTTGCTGTTTCGGCTGCCTTGCGCAAAGGATTAAAAGAATTTGGCAAACGGATGAAGCCTTACCTTACCAATGAAGCTATACTTGTCGCTACAGAATCACGTACCTCATCACCAGTAAGGATTCCGCGCGATAACACCACGTTGGAACATACACAACTTAAAGGATTATTTCCCTGCGGAGAAGGTGCCGGCTATGCCGGAGGAATTGTATCGGCTGCTATTGATGGTGAACGTTGTGCCGAAGCGGCAGTAACACTTCGTTAAAAATCCATCATTTCCATCGGCTGATCTCCACCCATACGTTGTTCACCCGGTTTTCCTCGGCGACGTTGAGTCGTATCATTTTTTCCGAATCGGTAAGAAAAGGTCAACATACCAATACGCGACTCTCTGACGCGCTCACCATTGTAAGTATGGAAATCACTGAAGTTATACACTCTGAATTTTCTCGTAAAAAAGATATCAGAAACATTCAACGTCAGCGTTCCTTTTCCTTTCCAGAAATCCTGTCGAACAGCAGCATCCACGCCACTCATTCCGCGCACCTCACCCACCGGACTCTTCATCACGGAAACGTAATTCGCAGTGATTTGTAACGACGTAGTCGAAGTCAATTTGGCATTCATGTTTAACCGACCACTCCATTGTGTAGCATCGCTTTGCAGCTCAGCATTGATGTTGTCAGCATTGATGACATTCTGAAAGATGTTAAAGCTTGCCATTACTGATCCTAACTTTCCGACTTGAATACGAAGGATGTTTTCCCAACCGGTATTATCAGAGGAGCTGAAATTGACAGAGGTTAAAATTGCAATACCGGATGTCGTATCGACCGAACGATAACGGGAAATCAAATCATCGGTATGTCGGCGGTAAACAGAGGAAGTAAACGATCCGCCTTCCCAATTTCTGGCATAGGAAACCTCAAATGAATTGATAAGCTCCGGCTGCAAATACGGATTTCCAGTACGAATACTCAAGGAATCGGAAAAATCTGTAAATGGATTCAGCTGACGGGAGTCCGGTCGATTGATACGGCGGCTATAGCTGAACTGTACTTCTTGCTTTGACTTCAAATTGTACTTGATGAAGACACTCGGAAAGAACTTCAGGTAATCATTATCGAATGTATTGTCGGCTTGCTTTGAATAAACAGAGACTAACGTTTGTTCAGCGCGAAGTCCTGCGTTGTACTCAAACTTGCTCCATTTTCCGGAGAACATGGAATAAGCCGCCAGAACTTGCTCATCGTAGCTGAAAACGTCACTGAATAACGGATCTTCCAGGTAAGTGCCTGATGATTCCTGATAATAAGAAATCGACTGATCATTATCGACCTGCCGTAAGGTTGACTTTACACCGGATTCCAACTTGCCAATTTTCTTGAACGGCCAGGAAAAATCAGCCTGTGCCACCATCGATTGAAACAGTCCGTCATTTAGACTGGCCTGAAAAGGAACTCCATCTACATCCAGCAAACTATTTCCAAAAAGTCCATCTTCATGACGATCATTTCTTGAATAACTCACCGACGAAGAAAACTCACCTTTGTTTTTTATCCAGTTATGTTTATAGTCGATACTTGCATCGAAATTTTTATTATAATCCTCGGAATTATTCTGCTTAAAAAAAGGCGGGTGCGGAAGAGAATCATACGGAATACCGTTCGGATCGAAAAAATCATATTCAACAAACTCCGGACGATCTTCGGTTCGCACGGAAAAACCGGCATTCAATCCCAATGTATTCTGCGGTGATAAATAAAAATCTATACCCACTTTTCCATTTTGTGTTTTGCCGGTATTGTCGCTGTTGTTACTGGTTATCCAAGAGTATTCGTCTTGGCCGGGAAGATAATTGAATTGCTCTCCGCTTCCATAATTAAAACGGTTCTCGTGCCGGAAGCCATAGTTTGCATAGATGTTGCGCTTAGCCGTTCGATCATTACCAGAAAGCGAGAGATTATATTTATCATTCGTTCCTACTCCAACAGCTACACTTCCATTCGTTCCCTGAAACTTATCTTTCTTAGTTTTAATATTAATAATGCCAGCCATACCCTCAGCATCGTATTTTGCAGACGGGTTTGTAATAACTTCAATCTGATCAATTGCACTGGCCGGTATCTGTCGTAAAACAGCCCGACGGTCATTCCCCAACATTCCGGAAGGCTTACCGTCAATCAGAATCGTTACATTTTCGCTTCCGCGTAGCGCCACTTTACCATCAATGTCTACAGAAACCGAAGGAATATTTTGCAACACATCTGTAACAGTGCCACCGGTACTTACAAGACTTTTATCGACGTTGTACACCTTTTTATCAATTGAATTGATGAATTCGGGCTCATCGGCAACGATCGTAACTTCCTTGAGGCGGGAAGTACTGCTCTTCATTCGAACGGAAATATTTTGTAGCTGAATATTTTCAGGCGTCAATCGGCCCGCTGGCACTACACGTGTACGAAATCCAACCATCGTAACACGAAGAATATAGTTTCCAAATCCCAACTCTTCAATTTTGAATCGTCCTTTCTCGTCCGTCATCACGCCACCGGCCAACGTCGAATCCGGTAATCGTAATGCCGCTACAGATACAAAAGGTATAGGTTTTGCGGTCGTATCTTCCAAAACCACCCCACTGATAACACCAATTTTCGGCATTCCAGGAGGTGATCCTCCCGGGCGCCCCTGCTGGGCAGTAGCAGAAAAACCGGTGATCAGAAGTAGACTAAGTATGAAAATGACGTGGAAAATGCGATACATAGGCAACAAAGGTACGGAGAGTTGTTTGGCGAACCGCACCCGAATAATTACTTTTGAAAGGTGGGATTAATTTGCTGAATAAGGAACCCGAATCCTCCTTTTTCATCTGAATTTTACCCTTATTCGCCTATAATGTCTATTCCCTTAGCAGAGCGGCTTCGTCCTCAATCCCTGGATGAATATATCGGACAGGAACATCTGGTCGGTACGGACGCCGTGCTACGCAGAGCCATTACCTCCAACCGGCTACCGTCCATGATTTTCTGGGGACCGCCAGGAGTTGGCAAAACCACGCTAGCGGGAATTATAGCCCGAAATCTGAAGCGGCCGTTTTATGTATTGAGTGCAGTTAGCTCGGGTGTAAAAGATGTCCGGGAAGTCATTGAAAAAGCCCGACAATACAACGGACAGCTAAAAGAAGTTCCGGGGAACGCCATTTTATTTATCGATGAAATTCATCGATTCAGCAAGTCGCAGCAAGACTCACTGCTGGCCGCCGTTGAACAAGGGATCATTACACTGATTGGTGCAACTACTGAAAATCCATCTTTCGAGGTTATATCACCACTTTTATCGCGTTGCCAGGTCTATGTTCTTCGTGAATTAACCAAAGAGAATTTAGAAAATCTGTTGCACCGTGCCGTACAACAAGATAGTGAATTAAAAAAACGAAACATCAGCTTCAAGGAAACTGCTTCTTTGTTGCGCTTAAGTGGCGGTGACGCTCGCAAACTACTGAATCTGCTGGACCTTGTAGTGCAATCGGTTCCGGGTGATGGTCCGGTAGCAATCAGCGATGACTATGTGCTCTCTGTCGCCCAGCAAAATCTTGCGCGCTATGATAAAAACGGAGAACAACACTACGACATTATCAGCGCATTCATCAAATCGATTCGCGGAAGTGACCCGAATGCTGCCGTTTACTGGCTGGCACGTATGATCGCCGGCGGCGAAGATCCATTATTCATTGCACGACGTATGTTGATTCTGGCTTCCGAAGATATTGGAAATGCCAACCCAACAGCACTGGTAATCGCCAATAACTGCTTTGAAGCGGTCAACAAAATCGGCTATCCGGAGTGCCGCATCACCCTATCCCAAGCCGCAGTGTATCTGGCCTGCTCTGCCAAAAGCAACGCTTCGTACATGGCTATTGAAGACGCGCTGGCTGCAGTAAAAGAAAGCGGTGATTTACCTGTTCCGCTATCGATCCGAAATGCGCCCACGAAACTGATGAAAAGCCTGGGATACGGAAAAGAATATGCCTACGACCACCATCGTGAGCGAAATTTTGCAGGACAAGAGTTTCTACCGGAAGAACTAAAAGGCCGTACATTTTATCAACCGGGAACTAATACACGGGAGCAGGAAATACGATCTTGGCTCAAATCATTGTGGAAAGAGAAATACCAATACGGCGACGAAAGTACCGGAAAACCCTAACTTGCAGCTTACCAAGACACTGGTTACTAGTTTGAGAAAGACGCTACATATCCTGTCCTTTCTTTTTATACTTCTGATTCTCACTGTGGTCAGTTGTAAAAAAGAAGCCGAAAATCCACAATGGGATATCGAGGTCCTTGGACCCGTATTGCAAGCCTCTATTGGTATCGATCAGCTGATTTCCGACTCGTTGACCACCAGCGATGCCGATGGAAATGTGCGCGTCGTCTACGAAGGAACGCTGGACAATATCGCTGCTGATTCGGTATACAGTATTCCAGATACGGCTATTGAAACGATATACACCTGGCCATTTTTTCCGGTAACCATAAACCCCAATACCCCGTTTTACACGAACAATAAAAATCTCGTGCTGAATGTGCAGGGAGCACAATTGACCAAGGCCATCATACGCAGCGGTTTTATACGTCTGACGGCAAAAAACACCTTACCTACCCGCGTATACTTTACGTATACCGTTCCTGAAGCCCGAAAGAACGGACAATCACTCTCGCTCGCCCGAAATGTCGCTGCCGGAAGCATTTCCAATCCCTCTTATTTTTCAGAAGATATTGACCTCTCCGATTACGTGCTTAATCTGACCGGAGCTACCAATAACCTTGTCAATACAATTGCCTATAATGTCATTGCCCGATCCGATTCTGCGGGCCCCGCATTTCCAGTCGTACAAGGCGACACTATGGTCAACCTGACTACTACACTTATTGATGTCACGCCAAGCTATGTTCGCGGCTATCTCGGTCAACGATTACTGAATGAAAACGGAACAACTGACATCGGCATTGGAAATATTTTTCAAAGTGGACAACTACTACTGGACAGTGCCACACTATCGCTTACTGTAGCTAACAGCATTGGCGCTGACCTGCAAGCGTATATTACCGGCCTGAACAGTATTAATAATCGTACGGGAATTACGCTTCCTCTGTTGGCGCCCTCAATACTTCAACGAAACATTGATCTCAGCAGAGCGGCAGAAACCGGCAACGCAGCGGATCCTGTCCGTCCATCCAATCGTACTATTACTTTGGACAACGGAAACAGTAACCTGGCCGCATTTCTATCCAATTTACCGGACAAGATTGGCACTGATGTTCGTCTGTCGGTTAATCCGCTAGGGAACATTTCCGGAAGCAATGATTTCGTATACGAAAATCGCCTGATCAAAACTTCGACACGACTGGAAATACCACTGCGACTTTCCATGAATTCACTTATGCTGGTGGACACACAACTTTTATCCATTAACAATTTAACCAACCTCGATCCCGTAGGACCGGCCACTTTCACCCTGGTAGCTGAAAATGGTTTTCCCATCGATTTGCGACTTCAGTTATATACATTGAACGATCAGCAGCAGGTCACCGACTCCTTGCTACTACAGGATTTGATTCCTGCCGGATTGACGGACGCCTCTAATACCGTAATTACGGCTACCAAAACACGGCTTGCAATTCCTGTAGACGCAGAACGAAAGTCCAGGATCCTGACGGCATCATCAATGATTATCAAGGCTTCCTTTACTTCGGTAAATCAGCCGCAGCGTCTTTATCTGAAAGACGCTTATACACTTCAATTAAAACTAGTAGCTGACGGCACCTACTCTATTCGATGAGGCTATTTTCTATTTTCATGCTGTTGTGCTGCTCATTACACAGTCTTGCACAGACCTCCGGAATACGGAATGAATTCCATCTAGCAGCTGACGCTGAACACCAACTGACATTTTCCGGTGAATACTACTTTGCATCAACAGCTTTGACCAACCGTATTGCCGGCGATTACTTCCTGCACCGTTTCATCACCAATGAAACCAAAAACACTGTAAGCTCATCGTTGCAGTCCACTAACCGTTATTTCGCAGGATTCAACGGCACGTTTGAATACCTCTATCGTCCTGACTCTTGCCGGTTGAACTACATTTTCACGTTGCAACATCATTATTTTACCGACAGTCAATTCAGTGACGATCTTTTTGAGCTTTACTTCAGAGGCAACAAAGGATTTTCTGGAGCTACGGCAACTCTGGACGCGTCCAATTTTCGGTCGCTGCTGTATTATCAGGCAGGATTTGGTGTCTCCGGATCCAGTCTTTCGGGTCAAACCAATTGGTACGCCATCGGCTCGCTGTTGCTCGGTCATGATGTACTGGATATCCAAACCGACAAAACAAGACTTTATACATCACCTGACGGCGAGTTCATTGACGCAGACCTCGATTTGATGTTCCGTCAAAGTGATTCCACCGCCAACAATCCGGGTGCAGTGAACGGCACAGGTTTCGGGATGACTGCAGGATTTGCCACACACATTGGATGGAAAACTGCTCTGCATGTTGGCGTAAGAAATTTAGGATTCATCCACTTTTTTGACCGATCATCCGTGGTACGTTCCGACACATCGTTACGGTTTGAAGGCATCGAAGTTTCCGATCTCTTTAATTTTGGCGATTCGGTAAGCTCTACTGTAATCAACGATTCTGCCATTGTGCAACAATTCCTCTCTGACCGCAGAAAGGAAGGCTTTACCATTTACACCCCCGGACAAATCGACCTTTGGCTCGAACGACCCACCGGTTTTCATCAATCTACAGTAGCCATTGGTATGCGACAACTGATTTCGGCCAATGCACGTCCGATTAGCTGGTGTCAATTAAGCTATCCTGTCGGAGCACATACATTTCGTCTCCATGGTCAATACGGCGGTTACACTGAATTCACGGCCGGTATAGGCTATGAATACGAACGAGCCGGCTGGAAAATGGCACTCTCCTCCGATTATTTAAGCGCCTGGCTGAATTCAACAAAAGGACGTTCACAAGGAGCTTTCGTATCTTTGTCTAAATCATTCTAATCTACATGATTCAACAACTTCCCTTTATCCGATTTACTGAGTCCGGTAACTTCTTTTTACTGTCAGGTCCATGTGCTGTTGAAAGCGAAGATATGACCTATCGGATTGCCGAAAGGATCAAAACGATTACGGACAATTTGCAAATCCCCTTCGTGTTCAAAGCCAGTTACCGGAAGGCCAATCGCACCCGTAACGACTCGTTTACGGGAATTGGCGATTCTCCTGCGCTGAAAATCCTGGAAGGCGTGCGGAAACGCTTTGAAGTACCGGTAGTTACAGATATCCACGAATCTCACGAAGCAGCAGAAGCCGCTGCTTATGTCGATATGTTGCAAATACCAGCCTTCTTGTGTAGACAGACACAACTCCTGACCGCCGCTGGGAATACCGGTAAGTTTGTAAATGTTAAAAAAGGTCAATTCCTTTCGGCAGAAGCGATGAAGTTTGCGGTAGATAAAGTGCGCAGCACCGGAAATGATAAAGTAATGCTGACTGAACGAGGTACAATGTTTGGTTACCAGGATCTAATCGTTGACTATCGTTCCATCCCGGCGATGGCAAAAAATAATGTGCCGGTGATTATGGACATTACCCATTCGCTTCAACAACCCAATCAATCAAGTGGTGTTACCGGCGGTCGTCCGGATCTGATAGAACTGATTGCTAAGGCGGCAATTGCTACCGGTGCCGATGGATTGTTCGTAGAAACACACCCTGATCCGGCCAATGCCAAATCGGATGGCGCCAACATGCTTCACCTTGATCACCTCGAGGAAATGCTGAAGCGACTAATTCGCATTCGGGAAGCGGTTCGTTAAACCACCTATGAAAACTCAACTTCTCCTCGCCATATGCTGCATTAGCCTTGCCGCATCCTCTCAAAATTTCAGGAGGACTTATGGTTGGGGCGCCTATAATACAGCCCCGGCATTTACGCAGTCGCCTGCGGGAGGATTTGCTTTGTTGGGATCCTTCTCGTCGCCGACCAGTTATCAAACTGATTTTGTGCTTATGCGAACAGATACTGCCGGAGTATTCCAGTGGGCCAAAGCATACGGAGGATCGGGAGTGGATGAAGCACGCGATCTACTGCAGCTTCCCGACAGCGGATGGCTATTGGTCGGCTTTACCAATAGCTTCTCTCCTAACAATGATTATAACGGTTATGTTATTCGACTTACGGCAAATGGAGATACCGTTTGGACTCGCCAGATTGGGTCTTCTTCGTGGGACTTCCTTTATGATGTGGAATGGGCACCGAATGGAAATTTTTTACTGAGCGGGGCAACCAATAATTCCCCGAATGGAAAAACAGCCGGCTGGCTGGTGGAAGTGTCCCCTGCAGGCACTATCATACACCAATACTTTTACGAGAATAGCGGAAACGTTTTTTTTCAACGCTCGGACATCGCCTCCAACGGAGACATCTTCTCAGCAGGATATACAGAAGATCCAATTTCCTTAACAAAAAAAGGATTAGTGGTAAAGTTTGACGCGCTGACTCAAGATACCGCATGGAGTTTTTCTTTTACTTCTACTGACGAGGATGTCCTGAATGACATAAAACTACTTCCCAACGGCAACATAGCGATCTGCGGTGTGCGGCAGTTGAACAGCACAACAAACAACGACAATCTTGTTGCCGTACTCCTTGCCAACGGAACATTATCCTGGCAAGAATCTGTCAATTTACCCGGTGCTTCTTCCTACCAGAAGATACTACTGCTGGGCGACACACTACTTGCCGGCGGTTTTACCAGTGACTTTGGCGAAGGCGGAAAAGATATGGTCGTGAATTGGTTTAGCGCCGGCGGAACATTCATCAAAGGAAACACATTGGGATACACGCAGGATGAGATATTATTTGACCTGGAATTGACTTCGGACCGACAACTCTTGCTTGGCGGAACTACCACGTCATACGGTCCCGGATTACAATCCATGTTATTTGTTAGAACTGATACCGCATTTTCGCTTGGGACTAACCTGGTGATTGGTCTAGAGGAAAACAACGACCGTGAAAAAATATTTTCTGTTTATCCCAATCCGGCACAAGACAGAATAACAATCCAACATCTGCCCAAGAATAAAAAAGTAGACTACTCAATTTTCAATACAGCAGGAAAAAGAGTTTACTTCGGGTCCATTGAAAGCGAAGATTTTATGCTGCCTGTAGGAGAACTACCTAATGGTTTATACTTTTTACAATTTTACCTGGAAGGTAACATCGTTTCCCCAACACGTATTATCGTACAACGATAATTTCTAATTCACCGAAATGATTTTGAATTCCGTCCTGCGATTTTGCGCACGACCTTGTTCAGTGGAATTATCGGCCATTGGAATCGTATCGCCATAACCCTTAGAAGTCAGACGTGCTGCTGCAATTCCGTTTGAAACGAGGTAATCCAAAACAGCTCTCGCGCGTTTTTCGGACAATTGTTGATTATAGACCTTTCCTCCGATATTATCCGTATGACCACCAATCTCTACATTCAATTTCGGGTTCTTGGTTAAAAAAGTAGCCATCTTGTTCAGCTCGACTTTTGACTCTTCTTTGAGATCATATTTATTGAACTCGAAAAATATATTCTTCAGAACGACCGTCTCACCCACTTTGATAGGCTTCAACGGAACATCCCGTAACACAGGATCAGAAGAGGATTTAGGATCTTTTAACTCGAAATTTTCTGAATAAAACAAATATCCGTCCTTGGAAACATTGAGTGCATAGCGTTTCCCGGTAGGAAGACAAACAATAAATTCACCGTTACCTGAATTGGATGTAGAGTTGACAACTACTTTCTTTGTTTCCAGATCAATGAGTTCAAATCCGGCTGACAACGGCTTTTTCGACTCGGCATCAAAAACCTTCCCTTTGAAATAAGTAACAATCCGAGGACGAAGCGTTTCATCCAGTTCAAATTGATAAAGATCCAGTCCACCGCGACCACCGTTGCGATCAGAAGCAAAATATCCGGTGGTTCCATCCGGACTCACCAGCAAAGAGTTCTCATCGTTGTGTGTATTGATCGGATAACCAAGGTTGACAGGAACTCCCCAGTCACCGGTAGGTGTACGTCGGCTGATAAAAATATCCTGTCCTCCCATTCCAGGATGACCGTCCGAAGAAAAATACAAAGTCTGATCATCAGGGTGTACAAATACGGAAAGCTCATCAAACGGCGTATTGATAGTTGCACTCAGCGGCTGCGGTACTGACCAGTTAGAGAAATCGTCGATCCGCGTCACGTATATATCGCGTTGCTTTTTACCGTCTGATCCTTTGATAGCACGCACAAAATAAAGCGTACGACCGTCCGAAGAAAAAGAAGGTTGACTTTCCCAAGCGCCACTATTCACCGGTTCTTCCAGGTTTCTCGGGCCATTAAACTTATCGCCTACTTTTTTAGCAATGAATAAATCACAACTTCCTTTGGTTGGCCGGGCATCATTTTCCGAATACAATTCTTCGCATGACGTGAAAAATAGATACTGTCCGTCGGCTGACAAGGTAGGCGCTCCTTCATTGCCGGAAGTGTTTATTTCAGTAACCGGTAGCGCCGGCTGCCATTCTTTATTTACTTTTTTACTGATGTAGAAATCCTCCTGATCAGTGGTGCGTTGACCGACACCTCCGGATTTTATTCGGCGAGTAAACAAAAACGTGGTTCCGTCGGCCGTAATAGCCGGGAAATATTCATGATGACTCGAATTAATGGATTCTCCCATGTTTACCGGATCGAATTTCACGGGATTTTTGATGGAGAGTTGCGCAAATCGACAACTTGCCATGATGCGACTGGCAATGGATTTAAAATTTTCAGAGGCCTTCGGATTCAAGGTGAATTTCTCCAGATGGACATACGAAGAATCATATTGCTGCACCAGAAACTCCAGCTTCCCCAGTAAATAATACGTATTCGTAGAAAAATCAGGATTTATACGTACCACTTGTTTATAAGCATCAATGGCTTTCTGCGGCTGCAGTGCGTCTGTATAGATATTGGCTTGTAGCAGATAAGGCTCAATAAAATTTGGATCTGCTTGCAGTGCCTCATTGATGGCTTCCAGGGCCTTATCGTCCTGTCGTGCGTTATAGTTACTTAGCGCCGATTCAAAAAATCGTATAGCACGAGCGTCCTGCGTACTATACTTTTTCTGCGCGTGAGCAACATTTACTGACAGCGAACAAATCAGTAGTAAACCGTAGTATAAAAACGTGCGCATAAGACTGTCGATATGGGTATACAGTATCAAATATAAGGCCAGAAAAAAAGCGGAAACGACACGAAAAGGATACTTTCGAACAAACCGGTCAGGGGATGTTCATGATTTTATGCGTCTGTAAAGAAATTGTCCAATCGGGATGCAATTTTACATACTCAATGATCGGCGTAATCATTTTAGAAAACACGGAGTATTCCGGCTGAAGAAAGCGTCGGCAGGAAGAACGCACATCCGCTGACTGTTCCTCCGCCCATATAAAATCGTGATTATTGTACACAATCACTTTCAGCTCATCAGCTTTTTCGTAAGAGGCTTTCAGCGGCGCCTTGAACTTCTTCGGTGACAGGCAGATCCAATCCCACGAGCCGGAAATCGGATGAGCGCCTGAAGTCTCGAGATAACAAGCCACACCAGCAACGTGCAGCGCATTGGTGAGTGGAAGGAGATCGTACATACACGGCTCACCGCCTGTAATTACTGCGCGGACTGCACCGGCGGCTTTAACGTACTCCACCATGCGTTCCACGGAAACCTGTGGATGAAGGTCCGCTTCCCAAGACTCCTTCACATCACACCAAACACATCCAACATCACAACCACCCAAGCGAAGAAAGTATGCGGATTGTCCCGTATTTGCGCCCTCACCTTGTACGGTGTAAAAATGCTCCATCAATGGATAAGCAATGGACTGCATGGCGGCTCAGAACGAAAATTTAACCTCGCCTTTAGCGGCGCGTAAGGTATTCTTCAACAGTCCGACAATTGTCATCAACCCTACTCCGCCCGGAACGGGAGAAATATAGCTGCACTTGGGAGCAACATTTTCAAAATCGACATCACCGGTGATTCGATAACCGGATTTAGTCGACGAATCTTCAATACGAATGATTCCAACATCAATGACAACTGCTCCTTCTTTGACCATATCGGACGTGACAAACCGTGGCTTACCGATGGCTGCGATGAGTATATCGGCTGTTCGGGTAATAGCTGATAAGTCGGTTGAACGGCTATGACACAACGTTACAGTAGCATTTCCAGGATCAGCATTACGCGACATTAAAATACTCATTGGCATGCCCACAATGTTGCTGCGTCCGATAACCACACAGTGTTTACCTGCGGTTGTAATACCTTCATGTTCCAGCATCAGCATAATACCATACGGTGTAGCCGGCAAGTAACACGGAAGGTTTTGCACCATTCTTCCTTGATTCAACGGATGAAAACCATCGACGTCCTTCTCCGGAGAAATAGTTTCCGTAATGCGCTGCACACTGATATGTTTAGGCAACGGCAATTGGACCAGTAATCCGTCGATGGAAGAATCGTTATTGATGGAATTAATCTTGTCGAGTAATTCCGCTTCAGTAACGGTATCCGGAAAACGAAACAGGGAAGATTCAAAGCCAACTTCCTTACAATTCTTGATCTTGGAGGCTACGTAGGTTTCCGAAGCACCATTGGCACCGACCAGGATCGCAGAAAGGTGCGGCGCACGCTTTCCCGCGGCACGCAGTTGCTCCACTTCACGCGCAATATCTTGACGATAAGCGGCAGAAATCGCTTTGCCGTCGAGTAAGCGGAAAGTTGATGTTGTTTCCATGATGTTATCGGCGCATTCCCGGCATATTCCGCATCATTCGCGCTGCCTGATCTTTGTTCGTCATCATCTTCATCATCTTTCGCATGTCTTCAAACTGCTTGAGCAATTTATTGACATCCTGAATAGTAGTTCCGCTTCCACGCGCAATACGATTACGGCGACTGCCGGTCAATAAGGCCGGATTCTGTCGTTCATCTTTTGTCATGGACTGAATGATGGCTTCGATTTGCTTGAAAGAATCATTGCTGATATCGACATCACGAATCGCTTTACCCACACCCGGAATCATTCCCAGCAGGTCCTTCATATTACCCATCTTCTTGATCTGCTGCAGCTGATTGTAAAAATCTTCCAGGTTGAATTGGTTCTTGGCGATTTTCTTTTGCAGACGAGCTGCTTCAGCTTCATCAAACTGCTCCTGAGCTTTCTCGACGAGTGACACGATATCACCCATACCGAGAATACGGTCAGCCATACGCTCCGGATAAAAGATATCCAGCGCATCCAGCTTTTCGCCGGTACCCACGAATTTGATTGGCTTATTGACTACCGACTTGATGGAAAGCGCAGCACCGCCGCGCGTATCACCGTCGAGTTTGGTCAACACAACACCGTTAAAGTCCAGTCGGTCGTTGAAGGCTTTTGCGGTATTCA
>CAINVI010000217.1 GCA_903854075.1 Candidatus Pollutiaquabacter sp.
CGATCATCAATCCGCCGCAAAGCGCCATTCTGGGCATGCATAACATTGTGGAACGACCTGTTGCCGTCCAGGGAAAAGTGGAGATTCGTCCAATCATGTATGTCGCACTTTCCTATGATCATCGGCTGATAGATGGTCGTGAATCGGTTGGATTTCTGGTGACCGTAAAACAATTGCTGGAAGATCCCATCAAGCTATTGACGGGCGGAGAAGACCCGATGAAAATATTGCTGGAAATCTGATATGCGGTTATTTGTCGCGTACAGCGGAGTGTCCGAATGGATAACAGTTCAGCAGCAGGCGCGAAATTTTAATTCGACTCCGGACATACGTTGGACGCATTCCTATAATCTTCACCTTACTTTATATTTTATTGGTGAAGTACCTGAGTCAGCTCTCCCGGAAATTGTTTCGGCAATTACGCAGGTAACCACTAAAGCTCATTCATTTGTACTATCACCGCTTGGTGTTGTTGCTGCTATTCACTCCGCATCACCTTCCATGATCTGGTTACGTTATGCTGAAAGCGATGAATTTACCCGATTGAATGTACAGTTATACGAGGCGATAAGCCGCTTCATCCCGTCGGCACCAGTAGTTCCTGTTCCATTACCGCATGTGACCCTGGCGCGTATGAAAGCCGGAAAAGTAAAGTATGCTGAAGTGCATTTGACTGAATCACCGGCGCCGTTGCAAATAGGGGAAGCGGTGTTGTGCCAGACTACACACGATGAAAACGGCGTACGTTACCGTGAACTGGCCACTTTTGAATTCGGAAAAAATCAGAGCGCTTCTGCAACGACTTCCTGAACTTCAGGAATGAAATTCTTCAACAGTTTTTCAATGCCGCTTTTTAATGTGACCGTACTCGACGGACAGCCGCTGCACGAACCTTTCATGACCACGGTTACGACACCATCTTTAAACGACTTGAAAAGAATGGCGCCGCCATCCTGTTCTACCGCTGGTTTTACATATTCCTCCAACGTTTCGATAATTCGGGTTTCTATAGGATTCATCGTCGCGGTACGATGGAGTTCAGGATCGGCAGCCTGTTCTTGCGGTCCTGTGAAAATTGGCTGACCGGATTCTATATACTGCTTGATAAATTCGCGTAAGATCGGATTCAGCTCAAACCAATCCGTCTCGGATGATTTAGTTAAGGTGATGAAATTGGCCGTTATGAAAACGCCGCAAATCCCACTGAAGTCAAACAGCTGACGCGCCAGCGGGCAATTATTTGTTTTCTCGCGGGTAGTATATTCCACGCTTCCTTCTTCCAGCAGATAGCTGTTGGCGACAAATTTCATGGTCGCCGGATTAGGCGTGGATTCGGTATAGATGGTGACGACTTTTTTCATGATGCTTGATACAAAGGTACAAACAACTGGCTGATATAAATCGTTACAAGATAGACGTGAATTCGTACTTTTAACGTGTATGGCCGGTAAAATGCGTACCACTACCGATTTTCTGATTATTGGCTCCGGAATTGCGGGACTTTCCTATGCGTTGAAAGTCGCGGAACATGGACGTGTACTCATCATTACCAAAGCTGCGGCTGAGGAGTCGAATACCAAATATGCACAAGGTGGCATTGCTGGTGTCCTGCAAGGCCCTGATACCTTTGAAAGTCATATCAATGATACGCTGAATGCCGGTGCCGGACTTTGTGATCCGGCGGTGGTTCGTATGGTGGTGACCGAAGGCGCGGATCGGATTCGGGAAATGATTTCAATAGGTACACGCTTCGATACGACTCCGGGCGGAGACTACGATCTGGCTAAAGAGGGCGGCCATTCGCAGCATCGCGTGCTGCATTTTAAGGACAGTACCGGCAACGAGATCGAGCGTGCTTTATTAGCAGCTGTCCACCGTCATCCGAATATTGAGATCTGCACGCATTATTTCGTACTTGATCTAATTACGCAGCATCATTTAGGAGAAGAAGTACGCCGCACTTCTTCGGGCATTCGATGTTACGGGGCCTACGTGCTCAATACAACCACAAAGTCCGTTGAAACCATTTTATCGCGTGTGACTTTGATGGCTTCCGGTGGGGTTGGTCAGGTGTATAGGTCCACTACCAATCCTTCGATTGCCACCGGCGACGGGATTGCCATGGTATATCGAGCCAAAGGACAGGTGAAGGATATGGAATTTATCCAATTCCATCCCACCGCACTTTACCATCCCGGAGAATCACCGGCCTTTCTAATCTCGGAAGCTGTGCGAGGTTTTGGTGCTGTGTTGAAAACGGCAACGGGTGAATCCTTTATGGAGCGTTATGATGAACGGGGCTCATTAGCGCCGCGGGATATCGTTGCCCGTGCTATTGACTATGAGATGAAAATGCGTGGCGATGAATTTGTAGGGCTGGATTGCCGTTCGTTGGATCCTGAAAAATTTCGTGATCATTTTCCGATGATTTTGGAGAAATGTCTGAGTGTAGGCATCAATCCCTTCGAATCCATGATACCGGTGGTTCCTGCTGCCCATTATATTTGCGGCGGAGTAAATGTTGATGAATTCGGACGCACCTCGATTGTAGGATTGTATGCCGCTGGCGAATGTGCCTGTACTGGTTTGCACGGTGCGAACCGATTGGCTTCTAATTCGCTCCTGGAAGGATTGGTCTTTTCGCATCGTGCCGCACAACACGGTATAAAAAACTTAGCTACGCACACGATTTGTCAGGAAGTGCCGGATTGGAACGCTGAAGGTATGATCCAGCCGAATGAATGGGTGCTGATCACGCATAATCGCAATGAATTGCAGCAGGTCATGAGTAATTACGTCGGTATTGTTCGCTCCGATGTCCGGTTAAAACGGGCGTTGGATCGTCTGCGAATTCTTTACGGTGAAACCGAAGCTTTGTATGAGCGAACCGTGGTTTCACCTGCATTGTGTGAATTACGTAACATGATTACGGTGGGCTACTTGATTGTGAAGTCAGCCATGGCCCGAAAAGAAAGCGTTGGATTGCACTATACGCTGGATTATCCGGCACGAAAGAATTAAGCTGCTTTCCGGATCTGTTCCGGATATCCCAGCAGATACAATACGGCAGGTTTCCCTTTTTCTTTAACACGTCCGACTTCCCATTGGTAGCCCGGAACGTGAATGTGATCCGTCATGTCACGCAACTCTTCGACAGTATAGGTGCGAAGTACGGATACGATGCCGTCCCACATCGTCGCCAACGGAATTGCGGGAATAACGAAGGTGAAGAAGAAGCGACTGAACTTAAAAGGACGAATGAATGGAATGGCAAACATCACAACTATCGGCGTGAACAGCATAGCAATGAGGTTTGTCCAACTGCGCTCGGTGGCTTCGAAAATGCCAATGGGTTCCTGTTGCCAGGCAGCATTGGTCAGGATACGTTGTGCATTCTTTGGATCAAAGTGATGGAACGAAACGAACTGCGTACGGAAGCCGTGCAATTCTTTCGGTACATTGACGGCATCTACCGGAGTGTTCATGTAGCGGATCTTTCCGTCGGTCTCCTCGCTTGCTTTTTGGAAAGCATCAACGTTTGGAAACTTATCCGTAAGCACTATCTCAGCGTCCACGTTTTCGTTTTGCAATTGTTGATGAATACTTCTCATCCCTCCGCCACCACCGGAACACAGATCAATGATACGGTTGTTGCCGCTCTTGTCAATTCCTTTACGGAGAATAGGTAGTATTCCTTTGTAGAGGCGAATCCGGTCGGATGCGTACTGGAGATAATCGGTAATGCCTTCGCGAATGGCGTTTGGTAGCCAGGATTGGTCTTCCAGCTCGAAAAAATGGATGCGTTTCATGTCGTTGATCTATTGTTGTGTGTATCCTTTCGGACAACACTAAAAATAGATCGTGAGACACCCGGTAACCGGAAGTAAACGTGGTGTTCCTTTCAGTCGTAAGGAACAGTATCAATTAGTTGGAAGCGGGAGCGTTAAATCCGGTATTTACCGGGTGCCAGTACCGAATTAGGGTCTGTTGCTGTTTTAATGCTTTTCAGAAAACTGTAAGTTTCTTCAGGAATGGCAGGTAAATTATCATACATACCTGAACCGCTACGATAGGGTAAGTAACCGGCGTTGATTAATGCCGAGCTGCACTTCGCTGTGAAGTCTTGGGCACGGATTATTTCCGCGGTTGTTCGCGGGTAGGTCACGTTGGAAATCAATACGAGTGTACGTGGTGTTTCGGCGGTCAACGTAACACGAAATTCATAATCGTTTTCCTTAAACAGTTTTTCCAGGAGTTGAATGGCAGTTTCTGCGTCTTCGCCGTTTGCCGGTATGGTGGCATTGATCCAACTGAAACAGGTAGAGTAATCTCCTGTTTTTAATTCGGAAGAATTTAATCGGTCGTCATTCAACAGGGTGCGTAACGGTTCGTCGGTCGGTACGCCGGTTTGTAAATCGTAAATGTCACGCAGGGCATTGTACACCTCCAGCCGGAAGATATGCTCGTGAATCCATCGTACGATCTTCAGGAGCCTTTTTCCAAAGAACCATAACGAATAACGGCTGACGTGTTGGCGGAAGACCTTTTTTACGTACCGTTTCTTCGCACGCACCACCGCTGAAGGACCGGTTATTGCTCCGCTGAGGTTCCATGCGCCAACCAATTTGTTGTCTTTTTCACCAACGGCGCGCGACCGGTTAGCGATATGAACAGCACTTCTTACAACACCGCTCAATCGCATTTCCCGCACAGCTTCTACGATGGCGGATAAACTGTCTTCGTTCTTGGATGATAATACGAACATGCTCACAGCTTCCGGGCGCGGCATCAGCTCGAAGGTCATTTCTGTAATGATCCCTAAATTCGATTGCGTGAAAAGTCCGTCGAGCATCGGCCCAATGCCGTAACGGTATGTGCTAGCGGTACGTGCTCCGGAATAGCCGGAAAATCCGGTCCTGATGATTTTACCTTCGCCGGTGACGGCACAGAGACTGATTACTGTTGCGAAGCGGTCGCCGTACTCGGTATGGCCAAAACCGCGTTCCAGCATATTTCCGACCACGCTGGCAGCTGTTCCTGCCCCGGTGACATCCAGCATCAACCGGCTTTTACGTTCCGTTAAATGCGTATACAATGCGCCCTGTGAGACTCCGGGTTGTAACGTAACGGTACCCAGTTTTTCATCCACTTCCAGGATGTTGTCCATTCGGCTTAAATCGACGATTACCTGACCAATTGCCGTGCCTTGCGCATCGCCATAGCCCAGATTTCGTCCGCGTGAAATGGCATAAAGGGTGACTCGTTTTTGGTTAGCCCAGCGTACTAACGAAACAACATCATCGGTATGTACGGGAAAAACCACTGCCGCAGGACGGCAAGTGGTTCCGTTGATACTGGCGGCGTAGCGATTTAACGTAGCCTCGTCGTTGACGACAGCTTCCGCCGAAAGAAATTCAGTTAGGCTTCCTGCAAGGAGGAGGTCCGATTCCATATAGTTCCGATGAAACGTTCAATCGAAGATGCGAATTCCGGACGAGAAATAAAATTCTCCGGATTGAACTGGTATCGGCTGTCGAAATCGAAGTCCAGGGGTTCGTTATAGATTTTCTGAGGCGCTTCGCGGGAAAGTGTTTCTAATGCCTTTCCGTTGGCGTGCAACAGGATCACAGGTGCTGTATTAAGGGAATCGTACCCGCGGATATCTCCGACCGGTTTGAAACCGAATGTCTGATGGAAGAAATTGACGCGGCGTGGATGAACACCCACTACATAGTCGTGGTGATCACTGTACACGCCGAAACGTGCTACGCCGGACATCAATTCGAGGATATTAGAGAAGTTGTTACGGCCACGTGCATCAGCCAATAAGCCGATTTCGATGAGTCGTTTACCTTCACTACGCAGCACATCGAGCTCAGCTTTGTAGTAATTATCTAATGGGAGTCCGCGTTCACTATCGAGCACACCGGAAACGGTACAGACTGTATGTCCCATCTTGTTACCGGTGATGACAGCGGTATTGTTGGATAGATACTCCGGAAAAGTAAAAACGGAAAATTCATTAGGCGCAATCAAAGAAGCAGCGAGGTATTGCTTGTAGACAAGGCACCAGGCTTCTAGAACTTCGTTTAATGTGGAGGCTACTTTGTAATTCATTGTGTTGTGTGTTGGTCGAACTGTTGATTTAAATAATACTGCAGTTTAACCAATCCGCATTCGGTGTATTCGCCCGTTCGGGGGACGATATTACAGATGTAAGAAACGGACCAATTCAGTAGAAAAAATGAAGTAATCCGAGCTCCAGGAAGTATATTGTTAAAAGGAAGTTCGCAGAAATTCCTCAACTTTATACCCTAAATATACAGCTAATGCCCACTGTTTGTTTCATCGTTTATCGTTGAACAGGCCGTGGATTCAGCCCTTTCACGGGTCAAAACCATGGAACACCGCGATAATCAAGCAGTTCAGCACTCCCGCATATTTGGGATTCAAGATGAAGCGGATTTTGAGCGCGTAGCATTGGATGTTTTCCACTACCAAGCAGCATGCTGTTCCGTGTACAAACGATACTTACAATTGCTGGGAATTGAACCGGCAGTTGTTAAAGCGGTCACTGAAATTCCATTTCTGCCCGTGGAAATGTTTCGTGATGCGGTGGTACTTGCTGATCACAAGTTGGCTGAAACTGTTTTTCGAAGCAGTGGAACTACCGAATCAACCACTGCCGCCCATCATGTCGCCGATCTTTCCTTGTACCGACAAAGTTTACTGGCCGGCTTTGTACGGCAATACGGAGATCCATCAGGATATGCTTTGCTTGCGCTGCTGCCAACCTACCTGGAACGTCCGGACGCTTCGCTGGTTTATATGGTAAAAGCGTTAATGGAGCAATCACAACATCCGCTCAACGGGTTCTTTATTGATGATTTAGAAGAACTCCATCATCGAATCGTGCAGCTCCAGAAAGAAGGTAAGCGGATCATGCTGATTGGCGTTACGTTCGCCTTACTGGATCTGGCCGATCAATACAAGTTAGACTTGAATAATGCTGTCGTTATCGAGACCGGTGGTATGAAAGGTCGTCGAAAAGAAATCATTCGCGAGGATTTACATGATCGATTGTGCGCTCGTTTTGGCGTCACGACTATACATTCCGAATATGGTATGACGGAATTACTTTCACAGGCGTGGTCTTCCGGAAATGGCCGTTATGTGACTCCGCCCTGGATGCGTATTGATATTGGCGACATGAATGACCCGTTTCAGCGGGTTTCCAACGGAACTACTGGCGTTGTGCGCGTCATTGATCTGGCCAACCTTTATTCCTGTTCCTTCATCGCCACGCAGGACTTGGGCAAGAAATATGACGATGATTCATTTGAAGTGTTAGGCCGAATCGACACCAGTGATCTTCGCGGCTGCAATTTGATGGTTCAATAAAGCGCTGCAAAGGCAACCGCATAAAAAAAGGCCGCCCTTTCGGACGGCCTTTTTTAGTTAAAAGAACAGCTTACTTGTTCAGGATAAGCTTGTCATAATACACGTTGTCATTGGTAGCGATACGATACACGTAGATTCCGTCTGCTAATTTATCAGCATTGAAATCAAGGCGCTTCACTTGACCACCGTTCACTTCACCCTGATAAAGCGTAGCTACTTTCTCTCCGTTCAGTGAGAAGATCTCCACGGAAACAGTAGAGCAGTAGTTCTTCATCGTGAATTCGATGGTAGTAGTGTAATGGAACGGATTCGGGAAGGCTTTTGCTACAATTCCGTTTGCTTCCAATTGTGCATCAGCGGCTGTCTCGTCGAAGGAAACAGTGCTGCGTACTGTGCTGGCAAGCATATTGGAGAAGCCGGCAAAAATACGACACTCGTCGAAGGCGCGGTTGATAGCGTCAACGGCCGAAGCGATAGCAGACAAGGAAGGCGTACCGCTCGTAGGAACATACGTTCTTGCCAGCGCACTGTTGGCGAGGAACAACAGGTCACCAACGGTGTTATTGCCACTTGCCGTGAGGTAGTTGACCACAGACTGCGGAATGTTGTAAACCATATCCGTTCCCGGAATGCCTGTGCCCGTAGTGCCGCAGGCGGCCCCTGTAGAGGCCTGTGTGGTCAGGTAAATGCCTGTGATAGGCAAGGTTGCCAGCGCACCGCCGTTGATGCGGAGGTTCAGACTAAGGGTGATGGTTTGGTTCAGCAATGTATTGGCGAACTTGCCGTTACGGATTGCGATACCTGCAGGTGCAAGGCAAGATGCGATTCCATTAAGTGGTGCACTGATACCTCCGCCTGGGAGACGGCTGATTAGGCAGGTAACATCAGTCGCGTCGAAGGAAATTTGATTGCCGTTACCACCGATTACAATCGGGTTGGCACCAATCAATTGGGTAACGAACGCCGGTGTAGTCAATCCGTTGCAATGCATACCGCCTGCGTTACCGTAAGCACCCTGCGTATAGGTGCAATAACGATCGCCGCAAACTGCATTTACGGTTACATTACAAGTACTAGAACATCCATTGCCATTGGTTACGGTAAGCTGGAATACAGCAGTGCCGCTACCAGCGGTGAAGGTCAATGTAGCCGTGTTGCCACTGGTGATCGTGTATCCGGTGCCAGAGACAATCGACCAGGAATAAGTAGCACCTGCATCAGCGTCAGTAACCGTAGCACTTACGTTGTTGCCACCTGAGTTACAGGTTGCGCTAACAGGACCGGCAATTGAACAAGACGGCGTGGTAGTATTTACCGTTGCCGCACAGTTGGAGGTAGCGGTACAACCGTTGGACTGGGTAACCGTCACGGTGTAGGAAGTTCCGTCGTTAACAGGAATACTTGCACTGGTAGCGCCACCTGGAGCCCAGCTGTAACTGGTGATGGAATTGCCGGTTGAAGCTGACGCAGTTGCGTCAAGATCTACCATTGATGTGTTACAAGTAATATCTCCATTGGCTACGCAAGTAACTGTTGGCGTACTTACGTCAGCGGTTATTGTAGTTTGATCCGTTGCAGAACATCCGTTACCGGCATGAGTTACTGTTACAGAATAAGTTCCTGCGGTGGTGGTAGTGAAGCTACTGCCGGTTTCGCCGTTATTCCACAAGTAAGTAACCGTTTCACCTGTACAAGGTGTGCCTGCTACAGAGATGGTCGAAGACGCGTTGTTACAATCGACGTTGCCGCTGTTGGAAGCAGTTGCCGTTGGAAGACAATTGTCAACCACCAGGTCAACAGAAGCTGTAGCAGTACATCCATTATTCGATTGGGTAACTGTCACGGTGTATGTTCCTGCGGTAGACTCAGAAATAGAACCAGCGCTGGATCCAGTGTTCCATAAGTAAACTAATGCATCACCGTTACAAGCGTTGGCAACAGCAGTCATTGCGCTACTGGTATTCAGACAGGTAATGTCTGCCGGATCTGCCACGGTTACCGTTGGGTTGCAGTTGTCAACTACTGCTGCACAGGTGTTAGACGCGGTGCAACCGTTCGACTGAGTAACCGTAATTGTGTAGGTAGCGCCGTTGTTTACCGTAATCGTAGGTGTATTACCCGCGCCAGGAGACCATGCATAACTGGTGATGGAGTTTGCGCCTGCAGCGACGGCTACTGCTGTGAGCGTGGTAGACGTATTGGTACAGGTGATGTCAGCGCCCGGTGTGCAATTAACGCTAGGCGTACTGTTATTGGTGGCTACTGTCGTAGCATCGCTGGCGGTACAGCCGTTACCGTTATGGGTAACCGTTACGGTGTAAGCAGCAGCAGTGCTGGTGTTAAAGCTTGCACCGGTGTTACCATTGCTCCAGCTGTAAGAGAGCGATTCACCATTACAAGCCGTGCCATTTGCGGATACAGCTACACTTGGTGAAGTACAAGTGATAGGTCCTGCATTGGTAGCAATAACCGAAGGACTGCAAGTATCAACAAACGCTTCGCAAGAGCTAGAAGCAGTACAGCCGTTAGACTGTGTAACAGTCACGGTATAAGGATTACCATCAGAAACAGCGATTAAAGAAGTGGTCGCACCATTGCTCCAGCTATAACCGGTAATCGTGTTAGTTCCTGATGCATTGGCAGAACTGTTCAGATCGACAGAAGTCGTAGAACAGGTGATATTCGTGTTTGCTGAACAAGTAACCGTAGGGTTGGTGTTGTTGCTTTCCAGGATGGTGGACGCAGAAGCGGTACAACCGTTGCTGGACTGAGTAACCGTTACTGAATAGGTTCCTGCTGCAGCGGTGGTGAAATTATCACCGGTCTGACCGTTGTTCCACAGGTATGCCAGCGTAGCGCTGCCACAGGCGGTTCCAATTGCAGAAACACTTGGTGTTGGAGTGGTGCACGTGATTGGACCACCATTGTTAGCGGTTACAGAAGGACGGCAGGTATCAACCACCGCAGAGCAACTGCTGGTTGCCGTACAACCGTTCGATTGCGTGAACGTTACGGTGTATGAATCACCGTTGTTAACTGTGATGTTTTGGGTCGTAGCACCGCCCGGTGACCAAAGGTAACTGACGGCTGAATTGCCGCTGCTTGGAGTAGCCGTTGCTGTGAGCTCAGAAGATGTTGCAGAGCAGGTAATCGCTTGCGTAGGAGCACAGAAAACGGTGGGAATGCTGTTGTCAACTCCCAGGTTGGTCGAAGCAGATGCCGAACAACCATTTCCGACGTTGCTAACGGTTACGATATAGTTACCACCAGTAGAGGTGCTGAAGCTACTGCTCGTTTCACCATTACTCCAGGCGTAGTTGACGGTCTCTCCAAGACAAGCTATCAAAGAAGAGGAAACCGTACGCGAAGTATTGGTACAGGTAAGTGGTCCGTTGTTGGTAGCGGTGATCTGTGGGCGGCAGGTGTCTACAACGGCGTTACACGTAGCGGTTGCAGTACAACCGTTTGATTGCGTAACCGTAACAGTGTAAGGATCATCGTCGCTAACCGTGATGCAGTTGGTAGTGCTGCCGAATTTTGTCCAGCTGTAATTGGAGATAGTGTTGCTTCCACTGGCCGTTGCGTTAACGCATAAGCTTTGTGATGGATTAGAACACGTGATGTTATTTACCGGAGAACAGGTGACGGTTGGATTAGCGTTATTCACGTTCACCGTAGAAGAGGTAGTTGTTGTACAACCGTTTCCAGTTTGGGTGATAGTGACACTGTAGGCGCCGCCGGCTGTAACATCAATGGTTGGAGTTGATGCGCCATTGGACCACAAATAGGACAATGATTCTCCGCTGCAAGGAATAGCATTGGCGGATACCGTGATAGAAGTGTTGGCACACGTGATGTCGCCGGCATTCGTTGCGGCAGCAGTTGGAGCACAAGTGTTTACAATAACGTTGCAGCTGGATGTAGTGGTACAACCGTTGGATTGTGTAACGGTGACCGTGTAAGAGCTACCATCAGAAACAGTAGTACTGGCAGCGCTGCCACCATTGCTCCAGGAATAACTGGTTATAGTATTGCTACCGCTTGCTGTGGCAACGGCAGTCAAGTTGGAAGAACCATTAGCACAGGTGATAGCAGGACCAGGGGTACAGGAAACTGTAGCCGGCTGATTGTTCAAGGTAACCACAACTGAATCTACCGCATCGCAGGAGCCCAGCACAGGGTTGGTCACACGCAGGTAATACGTTCCAGGCTGGTCAACTACCGGACTCAACGTACTGCCGCCGGAAACGATATTTCCGTTGGAAGTAGTCCAGGAGTAATTGGCATTCGGGGTGGTAGAAGCACCGCTGAGTGTCACTGTTGGATTGGTGCAGGTGATTTCTTTGGCGCCACCGGCTTCGGCATTTACCTCAGCAAACGCACCAAATACATACGGACCGGCATAATCTTCAAGTGTAGCAGAATAAGATGCAGAAGAACGTGTTTTCACCAATAAGGAACCAAGTAGGTTGAAGCATGGTCCACTGGCAGGAACAATATCCAGACCGAAGGCGGAGAAGTTGATAGCAACTTCTACCAATTGCAATGCTGCAATATTAGCCTGGTAAGCACCAGCTTGAATGCTTCCCCACGGTGTTCCAGTAGTTGATGTATTGTTGGTACGGGCATAGACCAAACAGCCGGAACCGGACTTCGGACGGATTTCAAAGTAGCCATAACCGTTAGTGTTGGTAGCTACATCAGAGGCACCAATGCCGGTAAAGTCGAATAATTTTACACTTAATGGAAGTGCATTGTAGAAGGTAATAGCATCCTGATAGGTTGCAAAGGTACGACCGCTAATCATCGTTTTAGGATTCACCCAAACACGTACGCTGGCGGTAGGAACGTTACCACCGTTGGTGTAGTCAATCATTACCAATAAGTCGCCGGGAGCGGAAAGAGCGCCGCTGTTGTCAAATTGTCCAGCGGTGTGTCCACCTGTTGCAGCAGGACCGGAATTGGTTACCTGACCCGTGAGTGCATTGAAAACCGGTGCGGTACGATACACTTCAAAATCTACATAAGAATTACCGTTAACCACTTTACGGGTTGCGTAGGCATAGCCCCATAATTCACCGGGTGATAATGGCGAAGTTGTGAAACGACGAACATGTCCACCGACATCAATCAAATCTGTTTTGCCGGATACATTGGAAATGCCAATCTGCCAGGACAATGGACTAGCGCCATTTTTGTTAGAGCCTAAAAAAGCTGAACTGTCCGGTGTTGCAGCGGTCCAATGGTCACGAGCAGCTACCGCATCCAGTAAAATGTTGGCGCCGGTCGGAGTAATGACAACCGTCTGATAAGGAGCGGCCATGCGCTGTTCATAGCTACTGTTTTTTGCTGCGGCAACAGTTGTAATCAACGTGTTAAACTGTGCAGCACTGATTTGCCGCGGAGCCGTAGCGGATGTCAAGCCGATGATGCCCTGGCCAATGCCGGGGAACGTTGGACTGCTAAACCAGTCGTCGCCGTCAGGATTCGGCGTATTAGCAATCAGGTCTGCATCAGCGCCGAAGTTGGCTACGTTGGTAGCCGTAGTACACGCTACAGCAGATTGGGCAGATACATTCGTGGATGCGAACAGGAAGAGCAGAAAAACTGCTACTGCTGACGCCAATCGAATGTACCAACCGCGATTCATTGTGTTAATGTAATTCATGTTGTTTGGTTTGGGTTAGATATTAAATGGTTAAATTATTTTCGGGGGGAATTCTCAAATTGGGAACATTTCGTGCACATTTTTTCGAGCAACATAAGGTAGCTGCAGCAATGAACCTTAAACGTTAAGCGTTGCGGGAGGGAAAGGAATCCAATCCGTGGGTATATGATAATTGTACTATAAACATCTAAAAATTAAAATAGGGTGTAATGATAATAGCCTGAAACTGATTGTAAAAGTAATTTTTGTTTTTTTCATTAACAAATAGTCGGCTATTGTTGAAAAGCGCGCCCGGAGCGGTTTTGAGTAATATCTGGAGGTTGATTTTTGCCCTAAAAAAATCTGTTTTTGTCCTATATTCTGCTTTTCTGAACGGCTTAAAAATGGGGAAGGCTTTAGGAACTAGATCGACCATAAAATTATTGGAGAGCACTTATTAGTGTCTCAGCGGCTAAGTAATTAGAGTACATAAAAAAAGGCCACCCGAAGGTGGCCTTTTTAATAACCGTTTAATACTGATTATTTGTTGATAATCAGCTTGTCGTAGCGGACATGGTCTGCTGCGGTAATACGGTAAACATAGATACCGGATGACAAGAGGGAAGCATCAAACTGTACGTGTTTGATTTCGCCGCCGTTGACATCTCCACGGAAGAGTTCCGCTACCTTTTCACCATTCATGGAATAGACCTCCACGGTGACCGCTGACGTGTAATCAGCGACTGCGAACTCGATCGTACAAGATTCGCTCATTGGGTTAGGGAATGCCTTAGCCACAATGCGATCTGCTTCAAGAGCATCACTCAGGTTATTGGATATCTCGTCCGTCATACGTACGCTGGCAGGAAGTGAATTGGAAAATCCACCCAGCATACGGCAACCGTCGAAACCACGGTTGATAGCATCCACGGCCTGATTGATCTCTGACAAGGAAGGCGTACCTGTAGTTGGAACATACGTTCTGCCCAATGCACGATTAGCCAGGCTGAAGAGGTCGCCAATCGTATTATTAGCACCGAGGTAACTGATCACGCTTTGTGGAATAGCAAAAGTTTGACCTGTTCCAGCAATAGCTGTGCCGGTTGTGCTGCAGCCGCTTCCGGTTGAAGCAAAGGTGGTCAGGTAACGACCGGTGATACGCTGAACTGCTAATGCACCACTGTTGATGCGCAGGTTGAGGCCCAGCGTAATCGTCTGTGCCAACAGGACGTTCGAGAACCTTCCGTTACGGATAGCAATACCCACCGGATTCTGGCAGGTTGCTGTTCCGTTGAGCGGGGAGCTTAGTCCACCGCCCGGTAGGCGGCTGATTAAGCAGGTCACATCGGCAGTCGTAAAGGTGATTTTATTCGTTCCTCCACCAATTACTAGTGGTGAAGAGCTTAATAAGCTGGTCATAAAGGCCGGTGTTGTCATACCATTGCAATGTCTGCCTCCACTGTTTCCGTAAGCTCCCTGTGTATATGTACAGAAACGACCACAGCTGGCATCAACATTGACCGTGCAGCTGCTTACACAACCGTTAGGATTGGTAACGATCAACTGGAACTGTGCCGGACCAGCACCTGCGGTGAAGGTCAGGGTAGCCGTGTTGCCACTCGTGATGGTGTAGCCGGAACCGCTGACCACACTCCAAGCATAGGTTGCGCCTGGTTGTGCGTTCGTAACGTTGGCGCTGATGTTGTTGCCGGAAGTACCGCATGCAACAGTCACCGGACCGCTGATCGTACAATTTGGAGTAACCTGATTAACCGTAGCAGAGCAGGAACTGGAAGCGGTACAACCGTTCGATTGTGTAACAGTTACCGTGTAAACGGTACTGTTTGATACGGAAATACTGGCTGTCGTAGCACCACCCGGTGACCATAAGTAACCGGTAATAGTGTTAGAGCCGGAAGCAGTTGCAGAAGCGCTCAGCGTTGTCGACGTGTTGGTACAAGTGATTGTGCCGGCAGGACTGCAGGAAACAGTAGGATTGGAATTGTTGAGTCCTAATGTGGTAGAAGCAGAAGCAGTACAACCGTTACCGGATTGAACCACTGTTACGGTATAAGCACCTGCGCTTGATGTGCTGAAGGAAGCCGTGGTAGCACCACCGGTCCAGCTGTAAGAAGCGATGGTCTTGCCGGTACATGCTGTTGCATTGGCAGAAACCGTGCGGCTTGGGTTAGTACAGGTGATTGGACCATTGTTGGTAGCATTTACCGTTGGACGGCAA
>CAINVI010000218.1 GCA_903854075.1 Candidatus Pollutiaquabacter sp.
GAGGTGGAATCCGAAAGGAAACGTGCACCGCGGGCCGCAGTAGTATTTGTATTAATAACCATATGACAATCCGTGTCGTAATTTCTAGCCAGCATCCCTGCCGACCGAAGGAAAAGGGTCCCTCAACCCAGTCAGGAAACACTCCCGACTACCCTTAACATGCGGCAACCCCAGTGAAGCCTTAAGGAAATTCTTCAACTGACCAAAAATCGTCGACTCCGAATCCACCGCCACAAGCACGCTCCTAGTCCGTTTCTTGCTACGTTGAGTGTAATTGAAGTCCAGACCACTTTTCGCCTCTCCTCAGCTCCCGCCCCCCCGCTGGCCGGCCGTTCAGCACGCCATCGATCAGGGGTCAAACCGTACTTTCCTTGGCTAATGCACGCCATTTTGCTCAGCGAGCTTGATTTGGGCTTGAACTTTCTGGACCAAAATGAGGTCAAGGCAGACCTGTTGGACCACCTCATGCAGGGGCGAGTTAAGGCCCCCGGCAAGCTCAGCGATGGACTATCGCGGAGGGACGGGCCAAAAATTTCTTCATCCCCACCCCGACAGTTCCAACTCCCACCTCTCCCAGGGCTCGATCCAGTTGCCCCAAGCCCCTTGGCTCGCCAGGTGAAGCCTACGAGAGTGCCGTCTGCTGCTCAAAGTGGTTCCGAGCATTGATCCCATCCCGTACTCCCATCTAGAAGAGGTCGCTGACACCCAAAAATTGTCTAAATCATAAATCGCAACGATATTTTTAAAAAAAAAGCCGAAATTTAAATAAAATGAAACACGAACCAACAGATAACCAAAAAAACATATCAACAAAATCTCACAATTTAACAGCAGCTAAGTTTTTGGAGGAAAACGGACAGTTCCAGTTAGCGTGGGTCGAGGCCATTAAATCGATAAACCATCACCCATTTCATCCCGAGGCTTATATTCAGATGGCAAGTGCTGCATTTTCGGCTAAAGATCCCAAATCAGCACTAGTAGCCGCCGAAAGAGCTTTAGAGCTGACTCCAAAATGGCCAATGGCCATAAAGATGGTTCAAACACTTAAAAAATACATAAACAAAAACCCTCATGTAAGAGTTATAAATCCTATTGACTGGCCAAGTCTACCTCCAGCAAACCTAAAACCTCGCCTCAGTGTCTGCATGATAACTAAAAACGAGGAGAAATTTTTAGATCAATGCTTAAAATCAATAAAGAATGTAGCCGACGAGATTATAATCATTGATACAGGCTCAAATGATAAAACCGTTCAAATCGCCCAAGAGCATGGAGCACAGATTGGTTTCTTTGAATGGTGCGATGATTTTGCCGCTGCCAGAAATATTTCGATCGCACAAGCCAGCGGCGACTGGATTCTCATCCTCGACGCAGACGAGGAGTTATGCCTAAACAGCGTGGACAAGATCCCATATCTTTTAAGTCAAAAAGATGTTTCACTTTACCGAGTAGCGATCCAAAATCAAGACACAGGACCAAGGTCAAAAACTTATGTTCCTCGCCTTTTTAGAAATATTGCGGGACTGCAGTTTATTGGAAGAGTTCACGAATCAATATTGACCACGTTAGAGTTAATATCTCACGATTGGGGATTAGTACAACCAATCGGTGATATGTTATTAATTCATCACGGGTACACGGATTCAATCATCCAATCTCGCAACAAAGTCGAGCGAAACTATAATCTACTGATACGCGCAGTGAAGGAATTTCCGCAGGCCGCTCACCTTCGCATGCATCTTGGACTCGAATTAATGCGAATGGAACGAGTTGATGAATCATTCTCTGAATATAAACAAGCGCTCGATCTATTAAACACTGACAAAACTGATCGCGAGTCGCCTGAAGTAAGGGAAACACTATTAACACAGTACAGCACCTACCTTTTTATCCAAAAAAGATATACTGAAATAATCAACATCTTTAACTCAGATTTAGCAGAGCGAAATGGTTTAACCTCAGGTCAGTTGATGATTCGATCCATCGCTTTCATTAATTGCAGCAAGCTATCGGAGGCTCTACAAGACGCTACTGAGGCCTATAATCGGCGTGATGAATCAACATTTAGCCCACAGTTCTTCGATCCAAAAAGTTTAGCAGTGGAGGCTTTAGTTGGTGAGGCTTATTATGTTAATAACAAGATTAATGAAGCTATATTTTTCCTAGAGACAGCGCTTAAAGCAGAGAAACCTGAGTTAAGAACAGTCCTTTCATATGCCAATTGCCTAAATAGAATTGGAGAGATTGGACAGGCTTTGGAACACCTTCATCACCAAGCACTATTCGTAAGCGATAAACCAGAAATTTGGATTATCGGATTTAAAATAGTTCAACAAAATCCAGCTTTAAGAGATATTGCGATAGAATGGTTGCAAGAGGCTTTAGAACACTTTCCAAATGACCCGATACTTAACGGTTTTAAATCAGAGTTTATCGATAAAATTAATTTCCGCTCAGAATCTTAAGATATTTTTTCAGAGAATATAATCGTCCCAACCCTATGTAAAATTTAAAAACTTACCGCCAAACCTTCTTTCTGTCATAAAACAGCAGACCTATTGGCCCCTTCGAAACTTAGCCTTCTTTTTGCTGCGAAGAGTCGATTGAAGTTTGAAAAGCCAGCCATAACACCGACTGATCAAGTAATTATCGTGGATCCACCCGTAGCGTATCTGGCCGGCACCCTCGGACGCCCAGGCACCACTTTACCCCCTACCCGCCCGACTGCAGATGGAGACTTAAAAGTCTGACATCCATCTGGTATTTTAGTGCTGAACTAAACCTAAACCGTAAAAAACAATCTCGAAGGCAAACAGGTTCTAGCTACTACCGTAATCGCCACGCCCTCTAGATCATCTGTAGTTGTAACTGGAAAACGCTGAACCCAAATTGGCCGACCGGTCTTCGGGGGGCCCTACCTCTCGGTATTCGCTGCACCTTCCTGAGCGCGTAAGTCGGATCGATCAAACGGAAGCACGTTGGCGCAATGCCAATTCAGCGCATAACCGCAGGCCGCCCACCAGATTACGCATGAGGGCATTCCGATCAGGAACAAACCGATTCAAATGTTCCACGGGCAAAGGCAGGTTTTCTTTGATGCTATAGTCCAAGCACCGCGCGCTCAGTGAAAATGATTCCAACGCCTTGATTAGGTCACCTGCATCAAGGAACAGTTGTCCACTTTTAATATAATGACTAGCCATGATTTTGCAGCCACAATTCTGCAATATTTCATCACGATATTTATTAAATAGTTTCCACCAACCTTCAGCGTATTCTTGCTTGGAATTTGTGGTAACCCGCTCAGATCCACCATCTGAATGAATTACAGCAAGGATCTTTGGGATGAGTTTGACCTTGTTGTGCTTTGCAACACGAAAGCAAAAATCATCGTCCTGACAGACTGTGAATTGCAGGTCAAAATCCCCAACATTCTTCAGACAACTCCGCTTAATCATCAAAGTGATCATGTGAGACAGATAACCTTGAGCAAGTGCCTCGCTATAAATATAGCCGGAAAGAGTGAACGGATAGAATGACTTCAGTGTTCCATCGGGCATGTGTGCACCGGCACGGCAATAGACGGCACCGATTTCTGGGTCAGCATCAAAAGCGTCGATGAATTCCTGCAAGAAATTGGGTAACCACTCGTCATCAGAGTCAAGGAACGCCAAGTAACTACCACGAGCCAATGCTATGCCTGTGTTCAGTGCAGCATTTTGACCTTGGTTTATCTGATGTTGGATAAAACGGATTCGTTTGTCCGCGAGAGACCTAACCCAACTCGATGTGAGGTCCTTAGAACCGTCGTCGACAATGATCAGCTCAAATGCACCCATTGTTTGTGACAGTACACTGTTAACCGCTCGCCGCAATAGCTGCAACCGATTGTAAGTCGGGATAATTACTGAAACCATTCCCGCAGGGTCGATATTGTTCGTTGCCGCGTGAACGGTTGATTGTGCCATCTGATTTTGAAATAACCAAACCTGATGAAGAGCCAGGAATTGTTCATCTTCAGTCTGCATATCAGTCGGGCATCCACCTAGATCGGTCCGACGGGAAAAGATTTGGTTAATACCTAGCGGCTCTAAGCCATTTGACGCACAAATATTCCGCAATTCATTTTCCGTCACACAGTCCTCGACAGGGTGATCAATACTAAATCCCCTTTGGAGCAATTCTGCGAGCACCTCCTTGCGAGGCGTTGTGATCACTATAAAACCGCCTGGCGCCAACAGTGAACACATAGTCTGAACGAAGGTGGATTTTTCAGCATCTAAGACATACTCAAGAACCTCACTAGACACTATGATGTCAAACCAAAGATTCGATTCAGAGGCAATCAACATCTCTCCAGCACCATGAATATAAGAGTTTTTTTGGAATAGCTTTCTAGCGTGTTCCACCACAAAAGACACCGGTTCGACACTCACGACGTCACCATAGGATTTAAGAAGATCAGTTAGCCATCCTCTACCACTTCTAACTTCTAATATGCGGGGACGCCGATTAAGTCTCGCATTCAACCCACCGACAATTTGGCCCAAGATTTCAGAAAAACGACTCCACCTAAGCAACTCGTCCGA
>CAINVI010000219.1 GCA_903854075.1 Candidatus Pollutiaquabacter sp.
CGATCTGCTTGAAAAACAAGATGGCTTTTGTGTCATCGATGAAACCCTGTCCACCGGTCAGGCGGGCACGTGTGACCTCTACATTTTCCTCAGTGCCGATCATGCGTTACTGGTTCTACGGGAACGATCCGGCGGTAAGTTTCTTGCGGCTGAAAATATTTTACCGATACCTCCCACCGGCAAGCATTTTACCGACTTTATCCGCTATACGGTGGAAAATAGTCGTCTCATCTCGCTCGGCGTCCATCGAAAAGTCACGGTTGCCATTAACAACACGTACGCTTCCTTGTTGCCATCGGGATTGTTTCGCGCCGGCGACGAGGCTGCCAATTTGCGTTTCACCGTCAGTCGTGATGACCTCACCGCTTGTTCCGAGAAAGTATCTGCCTACGACTTGCAGGTGATCTACGGAATTCAACCGGAAATAAAATCGTTGCTCCAACAACTTCTCCCCAGCTGCAAAATAGTCCACGCACTTAGTTGCGCCTTGGAGTATCAGGGCGCCACCTACGCCGGCACAAAATACATTTCGCTGCGTGTGCTTACCTACCCGGGGTTGCTTACCATAGTAGTATCCGACGGAAAGAAACTGCTTTTTGCTAATGCCTTCGAAGCGCACACCGCCGAAGAGGCATTATACTACTTGCTCAACACCTGCGAACAACTTGACCTTGATCGGTCCGAATGTCGTGCCGCTGTTTGTGGCGCTCCGGCTCAAGTAGAGGCGCTGGTTGCCAAAGCAAACGCCTACCTTACCCACCTACACGCAACTACAGATGCCAACATTGGCTCGTTGAGTTATAAACTAAAAGCAATTCCCGGTTCATCCCTTTTACCGGCGCTAACCGTCAGCTTGTGCGAATAATTGCCGGAACATTGGGCGGCAGAACGCTACTCGCTCCCAACCATTTGCCTGTTCGCCCAACAACAGACTACGCCAAATCCGGACTGTTCAATATCCTGAATAATCGTGTAGACTTCGAGGGACTCACCGTGCTCGACCTTTTTTGCGGCGCAGGCGGCATTACGTTTGAGTTCGCCTCGCGCGGTGCGAAGGAAGTGGTAGCGGTTGATCGCTATCCTGATTGCGTTCGCTTTGTTCAGAAAACAGCGAAGGAATTCAATCTTACTACGGTTCGGTCGCACAAAGCCGATGTGTTTAAATTTCTGAAAACACCCGGAACAGCATTCGATATTGTTTTCGCCGACCCGCCGTTTGATCTTACGACCCGCCCTGAACTAACGGATGCAGTACTTAACAACAACTGGGTGAAACCCGGCGGCTGGTTTATTCTGGAACATCCATCCGCCGAAGACCGGTTGTACGAAAATTCCAGTGGAGAGACCCGACGTTATGGGAATTGCTCCTTCACCTTTTTTCAGCAACCACACTGAACAATTTCTACCGATAAGACGTAAACGCCACATACGCACCCGTTACCATGGAAAAAAAGATAGCCGTATTCCCGGGATCCTTCGACCCGATCACCAAAGGACATGAAAGTATCATTCATCGTTGTCTGCCGCTTTTTGACGAGATCATCATTGGAATTGGCTATAATTCCAACAAACATTATTTCTTCTCCCAGGATCGCAGGGAACATTTCATCAATAAGACCTTTGAAGGCGAATCGCGCATAAAAGTGATGCGCTATAGCGGTTTGACAGTCAACTTTTGCAAAGAAATCGGTGCACAATTTATCATTAGAGGATTACGTACCTCCGCGGATTACGAATTTGAACGGGCGATTGCGCAAATGAACCGTGCGTTGGTCCCTGAAATAGATACCGTGTTCGTGGTTGCAGATCCGTCGCTTTCGCATATTTCTTCCACCATTGTTCGGGACATCCTGTTGTATCAGGGAGACGTATCACAATTTGTTCCGGCCGCCGTGCAGCTGTGATACTGTGGAATGCGAAAATTAACCGCGCGAAAAATATTCGTCAAGGACGGCCCGCACTGACCGATACGTATTCGCATACACTTCGGCCCGAACTTGTTCGGCCGACATCCAAACCGCTTGTTCGATATCCTCTTCCAGCTGCGGAACCAAATCATGGCTCGCATCGGCAGTCATGGTATACCAATGTGTTTTTTTTAGAATCATTTTCTTCTTTTCCGTGTAGGTATGAAACGTGTTCATCAAAGGTACACCTAAAATAACCTCTTCTAATCCGCACTCCTCTTTTACCTCCCGAACCGCTGCGTGTTCAGGGGTCTCGTCATAATCCAGCTTTCCTTTAGGAAGATCCCACTTACCGCGACGAAATATGACCAGTAGGTTATTTTCGGGATTCCGAACAACGCCGCCTGCGGCGACTGAAAGCGTGAAGAGAGAAACGAAGTTTTTCCAACTTACATCGGGATCATTACAAAGATAAATCACTTCCTGTCCAAAAGGATAATCCGTAAAGCCGTTGACGACTTCCTCAATGGAAAATTCCGATTCACTGATCACATACCCTTCCTTGTTGACACGAACACCTTCCATCTCGGCAAATGCAGCGAAACGTAACGGCCTGTCATTGATATACACCAAATGTTGTTTCATGCGAACAGGATTTTACGCTGCAAAGCTACGATTCCGCGGCAGACCTGCTGCTGAATTTCGCCGGGGCAGTCAGACGAAGTCCACGATAGTCCGCATAAAACCGTACCTTTGTCGCATGGCCACCAAGGACGATACCGCGCACAGCATAGCCGATTACCTATTACAAGTTAAAGCAGTACGACTGCAACCCGAAGCTCCTTTCACCTGGGCATCCGGCTGGAAATCACCGATCTACTGTGACAACCGAATCACGTTGTCCTACCCTAAAATACGCACCTTTATTCGCCAGGCACTAGTCAAAGCAATTGAGGAAAAATACGGCAAGCCTGACGTGATTGCCGGTGTGGCTACCGCTGCCATTGCACAAGGCGCTTTGGTCGCCGAAGCCATGGGCGTTCCATTCGTCTATGTCCGCGCATCGGCCAAAGACCACGGCAGACAAAACCTTATTGAAGGTGAAATAAAATCCGGTCAATCGGTTGTGGTAATCGAAGATCTGGTGAGTACAGGACAAAGTTCACTCAAAGCCGTTCAATCCCTTCGCGAAGCCGGCTGTGACGTGAAAGGAATGATCGCCGTTTTCACCTACGGCTTCCCGTTGGCCGAGGAAAATTTCAAAAAGGAAAACTGTCCGCTGCTCACCCTCTGTGATTACAACGTTCTGCTGGAAAAAGCCGTTGAAACGAAATCCATCGATGAAAAACACCTGGAGACGCTACAACAGTGGCGGCAAACTCCTGAATCGTGGGGAAAATAACAGTACCATATTCCGAAATCCCATCATCCAATGACACGAATCAGCTCTGATAAAGTCACCGTACAGAAACCCGCCGCAGCGTTGTACGATTTTCTTTCCGACTTCAACAATTTTCAGCAGTTGATGCCACAAGAGGTGACAAACTGGAAATCGACCTCCGACGAATGTTCCTTCACCATTTCAGGTATGGCTTCCTTGGGCATGAAAATTATCGAACGAACGCCACACTCGCTCATCAAAGCCAGTAAGCATGGAAGCGCTCCCTTCGACTTTACGCTGTCGTGTACGATGGAAGCCAACAACGACGCCACTGATGTACAACTGATCTTTGATGCAGACCTGAATCCGATGCTCAAGATGATGGCAGAGCGACCACTGACCAATTTTCTCAATCTCTTGGTCAATAAACTCAAAAACACTCCGTAATCCGGAGCAGTAGCGGATGTTTTCATGCCGGTGATTGCCGGTAATCGAAATCATAGAATGTCAAACGAACTGACTACGTTATTTACCGGACGAAAGCAAATTCTATTGGATGAGGTGGACTCTACCAATAAGAAGATGACGTCCATCCTGCAGCACGGATCACTTCCGGAAGGAACCGTAGTGCGCACCGGTTATCAGTCAAGCGGCAAAGGACAAGGCAATAATCAGTGGCACAGCGAAGCGGGAAAAAATCTGCTGGTCAGCTTTCTTTTCTATCCGGATTTTATTCCGGCAGCGGAAATATTCGATTGGAACCGCGCGGTGGCCCTGGCTATAACCGATGCCATTAAGCTCTTCGCCGTCGATCCAAACAGCGTTTACATTAAATGGCCGAACGATGTCTATATCGGGGATGAAAAACTGGGAGGACTGCTCCTGGAAAATACCATTTCCGGCAGCACGCTTAGGCAATCCATTGTCGGCATTGGCATCAATGTGAATCAAACAGAGTTTCCAGAAACACTACCGAATCCAGTTTCGCTGATTAAGCATTTAGGTCAGACGATCAGTATCAACAACCTCTTTCACGAAATTTCCAATGCTCTGGAGCGCCGCTACCTGCAGTGTAAGCGGAAAGACATGACTTCCTTGCGAGCGCATTACCTGGAGCGACTTTACCGCATGCAAGTACGGGCTTCTTTTGAAGCGGCCGGGTCGGCATTTCATGGAACTATCAGCGGCGTAAGCCGGGAAGGACGACTGGAAATTCAGCATGACGACGGTACCGTGAAAAGTTACGACCTGAAAGAAGTTCGTTTTCTGCACTGAGCACCATCGTATGCGGCGGGATGTAAGTACTTGAAAAAGCCCTGCGTGTATGTGTGATTTTTTCAGTAATTTCGTGAGTGTCGACATTGACACCGAGAACTACGTTTCCAATCCCTGAATGACGCCAAAATCCAAAGCTCCCGCCAAGAAGTCCGCTACGAAGACCGCCAAGAAAGCCGTCAAAAAATCAGCCGGGAAATCAGTAAAAATTATCGATCCCTCCATGCAACTGCGTGATGCCATCGTCAGAGGTATGCAGGAGAAAAAAGCAAAAGATATCGTTTGCATCGATTTACGAAACGTAAAGACAGCAATTGCCGACTTTTTCGTGGTTTGCCATGCTGATTCACGCACCAATACCGAATCTATCGCCCGATCTATCGAAGAGATCGTTTATAAAGACCTTGGCGAAGACCCTACACACGCCGAAGGAAAAACCAATGCCGAATGGATTCTATTGGATTATTCCGGAGTGATCGCCCATGTTTTTTTACATGAAAAAAGGGAGTTTTTCGGTCTGGAGCGACTTTGGGCCGATGCAGAAATCGAAGCTGTGCCAAGTAACTATTAATACCTAAATTTGTTAATCAGACGAGTTGTCAGGTGCTGCCTCATTGGCATCATTATTGACCTTTTCCCATAGATAATCAAGGAAATTCAATGAGTGA
>CAINVI010000220.1 GCA_903854075.1 Candidatus Pollutiaquabacter sp.
AGGCACAATCCTTACTACGTTAGCTCGCCATGGCATCAGGCAGAGCAATCCTTCCATTTATTGGCAGATTACCCATGTCACTTCCGAATCCGGTACGTGAACATCGCTCTGCGACGCTTGCACTCGCGAAGGGTTTGAGGGGTGCCGACATTTATCACTGGCTCGTGCAAAACGGATACTTTCCAGAAAGTTATGTCTTGCCGCCGTGTTTTACCGTCATTAAGCGGCCAAAAAAGCCAAAGGCGTATACGAAAGTAAGCGCTAATGGAAAATCATTTAAAGTTCCGCAATCTCAATGCGTAAATGTTCACTTTCCCAAGACGGATCTAACTGACCGAACCTTCGGAATCATTCACCCTGAGATACACAACGATATTGCTTATCACATTGCAAGGAATTGGAAATCTATCTTAGCCGCACTTATCCCAAAAGATAGTTGCGTAGTTTCTTACAGTTTCCCAATACCAATCGATTCAAAAAATCCAGGTCGTATGGGCAGCCTGCGAAGTGGCAGGATGATTTATGAGTTCATCGGGATGGTTGACGATGATTTAACGTCTATAGCATATCGCTACACTCATTTAGTTAAAGCGGACATTAAGAGCTTCTACCCATCTATATACACTCACAGCATTGCATGGGCTCTTCATGGAAAACGTAACGTGCGAAAGCCCGCCAATCTGCACAACTTCAATTTGCTTGGTAATCGCCTCGATCGCCTTTTTCAATATGCAAATGATCGTTGCACTAATGGCATTCCAATTGGCCCAGTAGTATCAGACGTAATCTCTGAAGTAATTGCCTCTGGAGTAGATAGGCTACTAACAAGATCGGTTAACGCACAAGATATTGATTGTGAAATTGTGCGCTTTAAAGATGACTACCGTATTCTCGTTAAATCTGAAACAGATGGCAGGCGAGTCATCAAATATCTTCAGGCCGCACTAAAAGAATACAACCTTGAATTAAGTGAAGAAAAAACGTCGATCTGGGCATTGCCGGAAGGATTGTTCCGGGATTGGGTATCAAAGTATCACGCAGTCCATCCGCGAAAACGATGGCGTTACAAATGGAAGGAGTTCAGAGAGCTCTATCTGGCCGTTTTAAGAATTGATAAGGAATGCCCAGGAACCGGGGTGGTAGATCGATTCCTAGCAGACATCATGTCTAAAAATGGAAATTTAAAAGTTGATGTGGGCTTATTCAATCTGCAAAAAGTGCTAAGCATGTTGCTTATGCTTGCTACCCGAAGAGTAAAAGCATTTCCGAAAATAATAGCGATTATTGAGTCCGTAATTCGCTCCCCCTTTGGCAGCGCACACACTAAGGAAATCGTTTCGTACCTAGAGCAATATTTAAAGAATTTATCTGCCGATGAGGAGCGCAACAAATATCTAATCTCATGGATCAGTTATTTCATTTTAAGCAACAACCTAAAAAAATATTTGGCATTTAAGCCAAAGTACAAAGATCTAATTACGCGATCTGTTTTTAACAATCGTGGCTTAGTATTTAAGGGATGTCCCGATTTCGTAATATTCGCTAGTCCTCTAAAAGTTGGCAAAAGAATGTCCATGCTTGAGCACCTTGATATCTTTAATCCTCCAAAGTTTTCTTAACCAGAAGCTAAATGGTTGCGACGTCGTGAGGTCCACTTCCGACTTAAAGCGGACATTAATAAGGTGCTGCTTTGGGGCCCTTAGTACGAGCCTAGCTCTGAAAACCAATCCGGTACAAAATTGGGTGTTTATCGATGGTATGTGGAGTTACTGAATGCGGAACTGGAGCAGGCGGACTGAAGTTTGAATGCAGTGTGGAATTAAATCGGGTAAGCGGGATAGAAGCTGATTCAGCTCGAACCCGAATTTTCCTGCATCATGGGGTTGTTCCGAAGAGAGGGATGCCATGCCGAAAATGAAAGGTAGAACGCTGGGCAAGACGACGGTGTTGAAACTGACTGATAAGCAGGCGGAGGAAGCGCGAGATTTCGGAACGATCAAGAAAACCACGGGCGGCTATCAATCCACGTTTCAGGATGTGGTCCGCGCAATAAAGATCATTGGCGGAAAACCGGTTACACAGGTTTATGCAGTCACTCTTGAGAAATTAAAAGGTTATGCCGGACGCACGGACACTGGAAGTTACCAGGACTGGTGTCGCGAGGTGCTTACCGCAAACAGCATTGATTGGTAGCTTTATCTATGAGTCTGGTCAAATCTAAACAACGCGTCGCCGACCATGGGGAGGTCTTCACCCCCGCATGGATGGTTGAGGCCATGCTCGACCTCGTGAAAGGCGAGACCGAGCGCATTGA
>CAINVI010000221.1 GCA_903854075.1 Candidatus Pollutiaquabacter sp.
ATTTTTTATCGTGAGGTAACTCGATACTTCCGTCACTAACTTCGGCGTGTGTAAGCTTTAACTTATCGATGAGTTTGAGGTAGTCATCAAATTTATTCCGTACGATAAACGCTTCCAGTAATGTGCCGCCTAGGTAAACCGGAATTTTTGCATTCCGGTACACGTCCAATTTTTTCTCCAGGTTGGGCGTAATCATGGAGCTGCCGAAGCCTAGTTTAACGATATCGATAAATGGCGCTGCTGATTCGATAAGATCTTCGGCCTGGCGCACGCCAAGTCCTTTGTCCATTACCATGGTTAGCCCGTTTTGACGCGGCTGTGATGTACGCTGAGGTATTTGATCGAGAGAAAAGTTCATTAGCGTTGCTTGTAAAGTTCAATCAATTCAAGAATATGGCGATCGTTTTCCAGCGAAGGAGAGTACTCGAACATCGTGTGTGCCTGATCCGGATTTTTGTCCAGCGCGTTTTCAAGTGTTTGATACGCTTCGTTGATTTGTCCGGTACTGTAGTGATAACAGGCCATTCGGTAGAGTAACTCCGCATCTTCCGGATGCTGAGAAATTCCAGTTTCCAAAATGGCTATAGCATCTTCCGGTCGGGCGTCGACCATCAGCAAATGTGAATATTCGAGCCAGATCTCTTTGTTGTCGGCATCCAGTTCAATGACCTTACGGTAGGCCGTTTCGGCGGCGACAAAGTTATCCATGTGGTATTCTGCATCGCCAATAGCGAACCATACTTCGGGATTTTCACTATCTATTTCCATGGCTTTGCGCAGGTAATGCAGCGCTTCAAACCACCGCTCTTCGTTTTGTAACGTGATGCCAATACCCAACCAGGATTCAAGATGTGTAGGATCAAGTTTTGTGGCTTTCTTGTAATAATCGCGTGAACGATGCATATCGTTCAGCTGTTCGTAGCATTCACCAATACTATAGTACGTCAGGGAGTCCGGCGCTTCAAATTCGAAGGTCTTTTTGAAACATTCGATAGCGTCGGCATACCGTTCAATATTAGCAAGCGTATTTCCCTTGTTAAAGTAAGCTGCTGCAAAATCATCTTTGATCGCTAAACAGAAATCATACGCCGAAATGGCATCGTCAAATCGGTCCAGTCGATTCAGCACATTCCCGAGATTATACCACGCACCGTAACTGTACGGATGCAGGTCGATGAATTTTTCGTAGTAGGAAATGCTGTCCTGGAATCGCTCGGTGAATTCAAAGCAAAAAGCCAGTTCATACATCGCCAATTCGTTCGTAGGATTGTGCTTTAGACAATGTTTCAGGTTGTCGATGGCTTTGTCGTAATCACCCCACGATTCGTATACGTAGGCTAAGTTAAGATAGAGTAGGTCGGGTTCATCTGCCAGCGGAATGGCCTGATTGAAGGAAGCCACGGCTTCTTCAAAGCGCTGCTGGTGCGAATATATACTTCCACGGATCATGTAAATGTCCGCTTCGGTCGGCATTAGAATTTCGGCTTTTTCAAGAATCCCGAGTGCTTCGTCAGAACGGTCCACCATGGCCAGCAATTGGGCCTGGCGCAACAAAAATTCAATGGAAGCCGGATGCTGCGATTGTGCAAATTCAACGACTTCCAGTGCCTTCACCGGATCGTTTTTTTCGATGTAATTGTCAATGATATTCAGGAAAGCATCAACATCGAAGAAATAAGCATCCTTGTTACGGAGCATTTCTTCGTAGCGCTCCACCGAATGGCGTGCTTCGTTGTTCTCGTGCTTCGATCCTTGAAAATCCTCTTCCATCTAGCTGGTTTCGCGCTCAAGGCGCATTATTACTTCAAAAATACAAAATCCAACGCACTTTTCATCGGTTTTGCCCGGAGTTATTCACAGCAAATATTCGAATTTCAGCCATTTTTTCTTTTTTAACCACGCCAACGACTTCCACGACTTACTGCGTACATTTGCGGTAGATGCACCTGAGCCGGTTATCCCTCTTCAATTTTCGAAATTACTTGCAGGCCGAACTGGAAACGGATGCGTTGTGTAACGCATTTGTAGGCAATAACGGAGAAGGTAAAACCAACTTGTTGGATGCCATCCATTATCTGGCGCTTTCCAAAAGTTATTTCAATCCTGTCGACAGTCAGAATATCCGGTATGACGAAGACGCTTGTATGCTTCAAGGTGCGTTTGTCATCAACGACAGGGAGGAAGTCATTAATTGTGCGTTGCGTCGGAACCAGAAAAAAATCCTCAAACGTAACGCTAAAGAATACGACCGGCTCGCCGATCATATCGGGCTGATTCCGGTAGTAATGATCGCACCGACCGACAGTCAACTGATCACCGAAGGTAGTGAGGAGCGCCGTCGATTTATAGACAGTATCATTTCTCAATACGACAAATCGTACCTGGATAACCTAGTCAATTACAATAGATTGTTGTCACAGCGGAACGCCTTGTTGAAGCAAAGCGCGCAATACGGTCGGCTTGATACCGATACGCTCGAGATTTTCGACGAACAGCTTTCACCAATAGGTGATGCCATACATCTGGTTAGGAAATCATTTATCAATTCGTTGGTGCCTGTTTTCAGAGAGTTCTACACCTTTATTTCCGGTGGCAAGGAACAAACGGATATCATCTATGAATCGCACCTGGACAAAGCCAATATGGCTACGTTACTGGCCGGTTCCCGGGAGCGCGACAGGGCCGCCCAATTCACGACTGTCGGTATTCATAAAGATGATCTGGAACTACTGATTGGCGGAAAGCACGTCAAGAAATACGCATCGCAAGGTCAGCAGAAATCCATACTCGTAGCGCTCAAGCTTGCGCAGTTTGATTTTATGCGCGATCGCTTGCAATCCAAACCGCTATTACTGCTGGACGATATTTTTGACAAGCTCGACGACTCCCGTGTGGCACGACTTATGGAATTGGTCAGTGATGATCACTTTGGACAATTGTTCATTTCGGACACCCATCCTGAACGAATCCGTGCCATTTTTGAACAAATCGGACGACACATCCGTTGTTTCCGAGTTGAATCTGGTTCGATCCAACTCATCAACGATACGGTATCGCAGCAGGAGGTAGGTCATGCGTAAATTCACCGATCAGAAATTTGGAGAGGCGTTCAAAGATTGGCTGAAAGAAACGGACATGGAAGCCAAATTCAAGGCTACAGCGTTGATTAATGCGTGGCCGGAATTAATGGGACCCATGGTAGCGCGCCATACCAAACAATTGTATGTTTCGAATCAGGTATTATTTGTCACGCTGGATTCCGCTCCGCTTAGGCAGGAGCTTTTTCAGTCCCGGGATAAAATAATTCAGCTCCTGAACCAGTCGGCAGGAGCTGAATTGATAAAAGATATTGTTTTTAAGTAACGGCTTTCGCCGAACTGCGCTTAGAAGCGCTCCATCTGGGAGAAGAAGAAATTTCCTTCAATAGCCGCGTTATCATCGCTATCACTGCCGTGAACGGCATTGGCCTCAATGGACTTCGCAAAAAGATTACGGATGGTGCCGGGCTCTGCTTTTGCAGGGTCAGTTGCACCGATCAACTTACGAAATGATTCCACTGCATTTTCTCGCTCGAGGACGGCAGCTACGATCGGGCCGGAGGACATATAACTGACCAGGTCATTATAAAACCCGCGCTCTTTGTGTACTTCGTAGAATTTTCCGGCCAACTCAGGAGTAAGTCGGGTGTATTTCATAGCAACGATGCGGAAACCGGCTTCGTTGATTTTAGCAAGAATCGGACCGATGTGGTTGTTGCCGACCGCATCCGGCTTAATCATAGTAAAGGTTCTGTTTGACATAAGATGGATATAAGTATTGGGTAATTGTTTAAGTGGTGAATCTGTTACGCGAAAGGATTATAACGTCTTTAACTCCGTTACAAGCTTTGTCAGGGCGTCTTTTGCATCGCCAAACAACATGCTCGTCTTCGGATTGTAAAAGAGTTCGTTTTCAATACCGGCATAACCGGCATTCATGCTTCGTTTATTTACAATGATGTGCTGTGCGCTTTCTACATCCAGAATCGGCATGCCGTAGATTGGAGAAGACGGATCTGTTTTTGCTGCCGGATTAACAACGTCGTTAGCACCGACCACCAACACGACATCCGTAGAACTGAATTCCGGATTGATCTCTTCCATTTC
>CAINVI010000222.1 GCA_903854075.1 Candidatus Pollutiaquabacter sp.
AGAATATCCGGCTCGTCGTCCACCAGTAAAATCTTCTTCGACATCAGCTTTGTGTTATTTCCGGTGAAATTAGTTAAACAACGTAACTAAAATGTTAAGTAAAGATAAAGAAAAGATTAGACGGGATTGCCGTTAACGAGCTGTTAACATGGATTTCATAGCCAATCCCTGACGGTTGTTGGGATCCACTTTTAACGCTCTTTCCAAATAACGTTTTGCTGCAGGAATATCGCCCTTTAAAACGGATATACCCGTTTTATTTAAGAGAGCCTGCACATGGTCCGGATCCTGCGCCAAAGCGCGATCGTACAAGCGATCTGCTTCCTGAGGTAGATTGAAAGCGGAAGCGAGAAGGTAGCCATAATTGACCAGTGCCGAAACGTGCCGCTGATCCTCGTTTAAAATAAATTCATATTCCTTTCTGGCTGCATTGGTATTGCCAGATTCCTCCAACGCTCCTGCCAACTTATTCCGAAAATCAAGTTGATACGGCAGAACTATAACAGCAGCGTTGTAGAAGGCAACAGCACTTTTCAAGTTTCCCAATTGCTGGTACGACTCCGCTACGCGGTAGCTGGTCCAGGCGGCTTCCCGGTTACTTACTTTCGGCATAGTAGAAATCGACAACGTCGATTTACGCGCCGCATAACGAACTACCTGTGAATAGTCTTGACGGAGATACGCCCAACGAACCAGTGCTTCATAATTAGTCGCGAAATCCTCCTCTTCTCCTTCGTCCAGATACGTTTTAGCTGAATCAAGATAGCGCACGTCGTGAACGAATTTTTCATAATAATTCAAAAATGCTTCACCGCGCGATAGCCGATCAGCTCCCGGATTGTTGATACAGGCTATTGTTACAAATTCTTTGATGGCTGACTTCGTTTTTCCATCCACAGCAAGTCGAATGTAATGATCGGTCGTTGTGACGTGCGGAATATCGATCGTATTGTTTTTGGGCATGTGACAGCCGACACAATTATCGTTTCGCAGGCGACGCTTTTCCGTCGGAGCAGTACATAAGCTTGACGAAACTTCCACTGTGCCACTATGACAATTTTTACAAGCTGCATTATAGCTGTCTGGACCGGTCTCTTTGACACTTACGTGTGGATTATGACAGGTAACGCATGTCATGGCTTGTTTGTACGGACGAAGCGCTGCAACACCGGATTTGGTGGCCGCATCTGCACGAGACTTGGACACTACGAAGCACTTGCTCATTTTCATTCGTTCAGCATGCGAAGCCATAATGTGTTCTTCTTCTTGCCCTTTGTACACCGGCATATACACATCCATAACGTCTGTAAGTCGCATCCCCGGCTTGAAATCGAAGAAAGATTTTCCGCGCTTTAAAACGGAATTACCCTGAATATGACAACGCTGACATAAATCAAGTTGAAAATCAATCGGTAGTTTGGCAGGATTGACAATCGAATAATCGATAGCCATTGAAGTATCAATCAGTTCGCCGGCTTGTTTCAAACGAACATGGCGGCTTCCCGGTCCATGACAGCGCTCGCAATCGATGCCGGAAGGAATCATCGCGTACTTATTTTCCGAACCGGTTACTAGCTGAGGATAACCGTTATGACAAGAAATACACTCGAGTTCAATCTTTCGAGAAAATCGACTGTTCTGCCCGTTCTCGAAACCGGGTGGCAGATCCCATTTTTTCTCCTGCGTATAATAGGTCAAAGGCATCTGCCATAAATAACCATTAAGCCATTGCAGGTGTGAATTGGTATGCTGTCCGGAACCAACGATGAAAGCAACAGGTTCTCGGCGAACGTATACAGTATCTGAGCCGGACATCCGAAACTCATCGAAAACCAATTGATCATTGGACCAGCGTGGTCGGTAGGAAAAATTACGGAAGCGATCGTGTACAACCGGGGAACCGCTGAAATCCGCAGAAGATTTCTCCCGGGTTGCATTACCGAAAGACTTCCCCATGCCGGTACGGATATACGTTTCGTAGATATCGGAATGGCATTGCTTGCACGTATTCATACCGACATAAGTAACGCCGGTATCCAGGGAAGCATATACGGAACCTATCTCCTCTGTTCTAGAAGTGGAATCTGAACAAGAAAATTCAATCAGTAAAAAGAATAGAGTAAAAATAGCCGACGCTACAGAACGTATTCGGGAAAACGAGCCGTTCAAGTTAGGCCTATTTGCGTACCAGCTGCATCGTATATTCGTCAATGTATCGTCCGTTTTCATAGATCCAATCCTGCTTCAATCCGGAAATTTCAAAGCCGCTCTTCTTAAACAACGCTACGCTGCTTTCGTTATCCACGCGGACGTTACAATAGAGCTGATGAAGATCAAGAACCTGAAAAGCGTACTCCACCACCAAATGAAGGGCTTCCGTGGCATATCCTTTACCACGATCGGCTTTGTCTGCAATCAGAATACCAAGACCGGCGCGGCGGTTTCGGGGATCAAATTCGAAAAGATCGACACAACCAATTGCTTTGGGCTCATCCACTTCTTCATCATCCACGATATACTTGAGCTCGATCATCAGCCGTAACTGCTTGTTGGTATAAATATCCTGATGTGCCTGATTAACAAACTCCTCCAGAACAAAGCGCGAAAATGGCGCCATGGTACCACTAACACTCCAGATCGTGGAATCGTTTTCCCAGCGGTACAATCGATTCAGATCTACGGGTTCAAGCGCACGAAGCCGGATAAGTTCACCTACAAGTAACATACTTTAAAAGCAAGGATTAATTTCTTCGGTAAAAATACAGAAGGGACCATCATCCGGCACTTGTCGTGCAGGCATTTACTACGTACGTTTTTAACAATCTTATGAGAAATCGTCCGATTCGAAGATGCCGTCAAACACATGCTCAGCA
>CAINVI010000223.1 GCA_903854075.1 Candidatus Pollutiaquabacter sp.
GCCGGTGGCAGTCAGCACCGGCTTGAGGCTGGACTCGTATAAGAGCTGTTGCTTGCCATCAATCTCGCGATAAAATTTATAAGTCAGCTCGGCAGTGATCTTATGCTTAGCAGTGCCAGTGACAAGGTCGGTGATGAAGAATTTGTCAATGCTGAAACGCAGTGGAACTGTATTTTCGGATTTTTCGGATAACGCCGGTGACAGGTGTGCTTTCAGCGCAGCGGGCAAGGAGGTGTTCAAACGTATTGATCGGCTGGTGCCGGATTGGACGATTTTACCCACCGAGCTCTTTTCAGTACGGTCATCGGTAATGGTGTCAATCCGGTAATATTCAGAAGTCAGTTTCCAGACGGCAGAGGACAACTGCATCACTTCTTGTGCAGGCGATGCCAGTGTGCAAAGTAGTATGACAACTTGGGTCAAAAAAACTGAATTGGGTATCAATTTTTGTAGGGTATTCATACTTATAATTCCTTTCGCCGTACGGGTTGAAAATCGTATTTTTACAAAAATAGGATTAAAGCTATGATGTTTGTCTTTCTTTCTGCCGGACTTCTTGCCGGAGCGCTAATAGGCTGGTTGTATGCCAGGAATTCTGCTCATGTGGCAGTGGATCAGGTACGTCGTCAGGCAGAAGTTGCCGAGCAGGAACGAGCAGTAGTTGCCGGTAAATTGGAGCTTTTTCAGCAGCAATCGGCGGATCATGCGCAGGCTGTCCAGCAAGAGCGTCAAAAAGCGGCGCAGTTTAGTACTGCATTGACCAAGGCCGAGTCAGAAATTGTTTTTTTACGGGAGAAGCTGGAGGCACAGAAAGCGGAAATGCAATCACTGCAACAGCAATTCACTAAAGAATTTGAGAACCTGGCTAATCGTATTCTGGAGGAAAAAAGTCAAAAGTTTGTGGAGCAAAATCGCTCTAATATGGACGTTATTCTGAATCCGCTCAAGGAAAAGATCCGCGATTTCGAGCAAAAAGTAGAAGCTGCTTACAAGCAAGAATCGGCGGAACGCAACTCCCTGAAGGGAGAGATAAAAAGTCTGATGGAGTTGAATAACCGTATCAACGAGGAGGCGGGCAATCTGACACGAGCGCTCAAGGGCGACAATAAAGCACAAGGGAACTGGGGTGAATTCATTCTCGAAAAAATTCTTGAAAGCTCCGGTTTACAAAAAGGGCGGGAGTACGATGCTCAGGTGACGATGACCGATGAGGCCGGTCGTCGCTTCCAGCCGGATGTTGTTGTTCGACTTCCGGAAAATAAACACATCATTGTCGATTCCAAAGTTTCGCTGGTGGCGTATGAGGCAATGGTGAATGCAACGAATGATGTTGATCGTGAACGCTTCAAGCGCGATCACTTGACATCTATCCGTACACACATCAAAGGGCTTAGCGAAAAGTCCTATGACCAGCTTCCGGAAATGTCTTCACCCGATTTTGTGTTGTTGTTCATACCCATTGAGTCGTCTTTCGGAATAGCTGTGCAGGAGGATAAGGATCTTTTCTCCTTTGCGTGGGACAAGCGAATTGTCATTGTCAGCCCGTCTACCTTATTGGCTACATTACGTACGATTGCCTCCGTGTGGAAGCAAGATCGTCAGACGAAAAACGCGCTGGAAATTGCCCGTATCGGTGGTTCGTTATACGATAAGTTCGCCAGTTTGCTTGATGACCTGAAGGATGTTGGTGCGAAGATTGATGCAGCAAAAGTGCGACAGCAAGAGACCATTAAAAAATTATCCGAAGGCCCCGGGAATGTGATGAAACGCGTCGAAGATCTTCGTAAATTGGGTGCCAAGACCACCAAGGAGCTTCCGGCTGATTTGCTCGAGAAGGCTGCTGAAGATTCGGAAAACTGAAATGCGCCCGATTGTCGCGTTGTTTTTTATCGCCGCCTCGTTTTCATGCGTAATCCCGCATGATCTGAACACGCGCAATATGGCTGCTTTTTATCGTCCGGATGAAAAAGCCGTTTCTCCTCCGGATTTTTCTTTCTGGATGATAGCTGATTCCATAGTGCGGATTTCTGTCCGTGTTAACACGGAACATCTGCTCTTCACCCGGCAGGTCGATAACTCTTTTCTAGCGGAGTTGGGAGTTCACATTGATATAATGGCTTCGTATGAAGAAACAGCCATTATTGATTCCGCTACATATCGTACTCCGATTAGGATGGAAGAGCGTGGATCCTATAAGACGACCACTTTCGATATGCCGTTGAGGATGCCCGGTGATTTATTGGCACGTATAACACTCACCGATAATTTCAAAGGTTCCTCTGAGGATTACTATCAACGCTTCCAGGCTATTGGTAAAGACAGCCGTAATGCATTCCGAGTTGCTGATTTACTTGATGAAGTACTGTTTCACGATTACGTTACGCCAAGCGATACACTGCGCATTTCCTACCGTGATAAGACGGTCGATGATTTTTCGTGCTACTATTTCCTGCGCAACTTTCCGTTGCCACCGCCGCCATTCAGCTACGATACTCGAACGTCTTTTGACTATCGGGCAGACAGTGTTTTTAGTGTGTCTGGTATTATCAGTTTGAAGAAAGTAGGTTTTTATCATCTACAGACTGATTCTTCCGGTCGCGACGGATGCACACTGTTTTGTTTTCCGGATGGTTATCCGCAAGTGAAGACAACACAGCAGATGTTAGAGCCGCTTCGTTATCTGACCACTCGTTCGGAGTATGCTGCCTTGGATACCGCACTTTCGCTGCGCCGTGCAATCGACAGCTATTGGTTGGAGCGGGCCAACGGCAATGAAGAGCGCGCACGATTGCTTATTCGTAAATATTACGGCCGTGTACAATTGGCCAATAGGTTGTTCTCCTCGTATACGGAAGGTTGGAAAACAGATCGCGGTATGATCTACATCGTTTTCGGTCCGCCGAATGTAATTTACCGATACAGTAACAGCGAAACCTGGATTTACGGTACAGAAAATAGCCCGACAGCGCTCAACTTGTTATTTGTTCGTGTCGACAACCCGTTTACACCTAACGATTATTCCCTTACACGTTCTCCTGTCTATGAACCGCACTGGTACCGTGCTGTTGATTTTTGGCGGCAAGGCAGAGCCTATAACTCCATGTATTGATTATGGTTAATTATCGAACACCCGGTCGCGGACCTGATCATCGCGAAGATGAACAAATGATTTATGGTATTCATCCCGTAGCCGAAGCGCTGCGTGCCGGAAAAGAGATTGACAGGGTGTTCATCCATCGTGGAGCACGCGGCGATGGCATTCAGCAACTGAAAAAAGAATTGAAAGACCATGGAGTCGTTTGGCAGGATGTTCCGTTGGAGAAGCTAAACCGGTTTACCCGCAAGAATCATCAGGATGTCGTTGCATTCATTTCGCCGATTGCTTATCAGCCGCTGGATGAGGTGGTGCCTGCTTTGTTTGAACGTGGGGTCACGCCGCTCTTGTTGGTCCTCGACCGTATTACAGATGTTCGTAATTTCGGTGCCATCGCACGCACCGCAGAATGTGCCGGTGTTCACGCCATTGTTATACCGCAACGCGGCGCGGCTTCCGTAACATCCGATGCTATACGTACATCTGCCGGTGCCTTAAGTCGTATTCCTGTTTGTCGTGTGCGTGACTTGAAACAAGCCGCCATATTTCTTCAGGATAGTGGTATTGTGATGGCGGCAGCAACGGAGAAGGGCACTGATCATTATTTTGATGCTGACTTGTCGGTTCCTTTGGCCATAGTAATGGGTTCGGAGGAAGATGGAATTTCGAATGATATGATCCGTACCTGCGATCGCTTGCTTCGAATTCCGATGTTAGGCAGCGTGGGTTCGTTGAATGTTTCTGTAGCAGCAGGTATTCTCCTGTTTGAGTCGGTTCGTCAACGTTTAAAAAAGTGAACGAGTTGAAAATGAATGTCGGATTTTTGAATCGTGATTGGCGTAATTGGTCC
>CAINVI010000224.1 GCA_903854075.1 Candidatus Pollutiaquabacter sp.
AAATCGTTTTATAGCATTAGCCACATCACCGGATGCCGCATACGTCTCTCCCAAGGCAACGAGCGTAATCGCAATATCACTTTTGGAGTCCAGCTTTACCGCTTCTTCATACGCCTTTTCACCGTACTTCACACCGTTGGTGTAATCGCCCTTTCGACGATAAACCTTACCAAGATTCATCAGGGAATACGACACATCCGGTGTTCCTTCGTACGTCTTAAAGGACTTGGTGAAATAAATCAAGGCCGTATCCAGCGAATTATTTAAAAGATACATCTCGCCAAGATTTACATAAACGGTGCCTAAAATCACTTCATCGTTCAAGGCTTCGGCAAGCGGCAAAGCCGCCTTGAAAAATTCCAGCGCTTTGCTCTTGGTGATGTCTTTATTCTGGTAGACAGCACCAATATTACTACGCAGCGTAATAATTCGTACCGTGTCTTTGAGCTCCTCGGCTAGCCGGAGGGAACGTAAATAAAAATCCAATGCTTTTGCATCATCGCCCTGGTTAAAATACGCAGCCCCCATGTTGCTTAACGTATTAGCGACACCATTCTTATCTCCCAGTTGTTCGAAATACGTTAACGCGCGATTCCAATAGTCAAGTGTTTGGACATAATCACCTTTAGTGTAGTAAGCACGACCAATTCCTTTGAGAGAAGCCGCTAAGCCTCGGGAGTAATTCAACCTTTCGGAGAGTCCTTTAGCCTCTTCTGCATAGCGTAAGGACCGGTCAGGATCGTTGGCAATGGACTCCTTTCCTAATTCCAAAAGGATCCAGACTCTACTGGTATCTTGTACTGACGTGTTTAATAAACGCTGCAAGGAATCAACGCGATCAGCCTTTATCTGAAGGTGTAAGAAAAACGACAGCAACACCAAGGCCAAAATTGACCCGGAATTACATTTCAAAAATGGATTTTGCCGCCAAGACACGCGCGCAAGTTAGAAAATTACCGACTACCAGAAACGGAAAAGGGAGCGCCGCAGCGCCCCCCTTCTCCTATTTTACCATAATTTAACAATCATTCCTTGATCAGATGGAAGATTTCCTGACGTCCATCTCCGATAAGTCGCAGGATGTAATGACCGCTTGACAGCTCCCGAAGATCCATCTCGATGCCATTGGAAATGTGCGTAGCGGATGAAATTGGATACTGTTTCCCGAATAAATCATATAATTGGATCTGATCCTGGGTAATCTCAAACTCATCCGATTGAACAACCAGACGCTCACGGAACGGATTTGGGAAAACTGAAATCAAATCACGCTGGCTGGCGGTTTCACTCCAATCGGATGAAAGTCGAGCATTGCCTCTGTTACACTTATTGGATGATGAACTCGCTTCACTGGCTACTGATGCCTTTTGGTTGACTTCAAACGAACGAACAGTCCAGGTCAATTTCAGGCCATCAAAGTAGATTTCGAACTGACCACCGCCAGGAAGGAAAATTTCAGGAGGTGTTCCGCTAAAAGATCCCAATGCTGTTAATCTATTATCAGGTCCGAGCGGAATATAGACCACCGTGGCATTGTCGTTCTGATAAGCGAATCGGGCTACGAAATTGAAACCGGAAGGATGATTGATCAGCGTGTCTATACAAATCAATGACGGTTTGATCTTCTTCGCACCCTGTCCTTTTGGATTGACATAAAACGTTCCATTGACGTACGAGATCAAATAATTGGCCGCCGAAGTCAATACGAGGTTAGAAGGAATAATCGTATAAACACCGGCAGCTCCGGTATAAACAGGACTCAACGTGTGAGTAGGGCCGGACACTATCGTATTACGATCATTACCTACAAATCCAGTAATGGTAGACGTAAAGGTCGGCAGTGCATCACCACGATTAATCACTTTAGTATCCGCCTTAACAGTCAGCGTTGCCGGAGTTACCGAAAGCACTCCGTTGACCAATACTAGCTGATAATTAGAAGCGTTGCCACCGCTCAAGGTGATCGGGTAATTCCCAACCGGAGAGGATGTAGTCGCTGAGGTGGTGATGGAAGGTGCTGAGATGGAGCCAACCGCATCGCTGTTGACAAAACCAGAGTAGGTAACCGTCAGCGCAGGATTTGCTGTGCCGTACACCTTGGTTTTGTTATCTGCCGTTGCTGTGAGAACCGCTCGATTGATGGTAAGCGTACCATTATTCAGTACTAATGTATAATTAGCCGCATTTCCACCACTGAGCGTAATAGTATACGTACCGACACCCGACTGAGTGGTAGCCGTGGTAGCAACAGCAGGTGAAAAGATAGCAGACGGTCCATCTCCATTGACGAAACCGGAGTAGGTCAAGGTTAAAGCAGGATTTACCTCGCCGTATGTTTTCGACTTGTTATCGGCAGTAATCGTTAATTGAGCCGGGGTAACTACAAGTTGTCCCGCTGCATAGTCTAAGACATAATTCGCTGGCGTATCCAAAACCAGACCGCCTGGAACAATGGAGTACGAACCTACAGAAGGTAGACCCGAGACCGGCTGAGACAATCCATCCACCAAGGTGAAGTTGACAGCGCCATTAGATACACTCTCTAAAGAATCCTGGTACTGGAATCCGGTAACCTCAGCCGTATAAGCGGCAGAAGCTCCGTAAACAGCCTGTGCATCATTGGCGGTCACAGTAAGTGTTTCCGGAAGAATCGTCAGTGTACCCAAACCATAACTGATTTCGAAGTTGTCACTGACAAAAGCAGCTGGAACGATAGCATGTGTACCTGCATACAAGCCAGTAATCATACTGATGGCTTTGTAATCTGTCAACGTATCTCCAGCAGGAGCATTCACATCCGCTTCATCTATGATAACCGCCAGATTACTGTTGCTCGAGGTGCTATCATCGAGACTTTCGCTGTTTACGATAGCGCGTCCGTTAACAATGGCGCGTCCGTTAACGATAGCACGTCCATTTACGATAGCACGTCCGTTCACAATGGCTCTTCCATTGATCAGTGGACCGGGCGACTCCAGTTGCGCACTATCCGGATTTACCTGGTACTCGAATATAGAAGAAGGTGCCACATCAACCACCAGGGTGGTATCGTATTGCGTTACACCGTTTACAATGGCACGTCCGTTTACGATAGCACGACCATTGGTCAATGCGCGAACCGTAGAGAGCAGACTCAAGTTGGCCAGATCTGCATTGACAATAGCGCGTCCATTAACAATAGCTCTTCCGTTAACGAGTGCGATTGCATCAGCAATTTCCTGCTGATGGCTTGACTGCAACGTCTGCAGGAAGGAAGTACGCGCTGTACTATCAATACCACTATCATCGTAGGAATAAATAAAGTCATTTATTTCCACCTTATCACCATACGTCAACGTAGTATCCTTTGGCGTAATCACCAATGGCAAACGATCGATCTTTAACAAGCCATTAATAAATTGATAGTTGAACAAAGTTGTGTATCCACTATCCGGAATGATAGCCGAGGGACTGATAAAGTACAGGCCGCGGCTGCTAAGGCTGTTGGCAGAAGTGGTAAACACGAGACTGCTGAGCCCAAGATCCGACAAAGTATAACCGGAGGATGCCAACGGAATACCATTTACGGTAATAGTGGCCGTAAATTCAGGCAGACGTTCGCCATAGCGCTTGATCTTGTCATCGGCGGTTACAACAACCAATTTTCTCGATGAATTAAAGAAAAACAGACTGTCGGAATTTCCACCATCGTTAATATTTGGTACAATCGGAGGTGTATAGACATACAACGGATAGTTTCCAAAGAATGGAGGAACGATAGCCGTTAGTTGATTGCCGTTCACAAATACAGTTGGAAGCGTGTCGCCGTTGAAAATGACAACAGACTGCGTAGTAAAGAATTCTCCGTCAACGGTTACATTAAACGTGGTAGCGCCCGGCGTCACACCATTCGGCACCACCAATGAATCCAGGTCAGGTGTTGGAGCCGCAAAGGTTGCCAGTGCTTCGAAAGCGCGGAGTAATCCCGCCCCGGAAGCCACATCAAAACCGGAAGTTCCCATATCCAACGCGGTGCTGGTGAGAATAGATTTTACTTCTCCAGGCGCTAAATCGACACCGTAGAATTTCTGTTTTCCCTGGCGAAGAAGTGCACCGACACCGGCGGCATGCGGCGCAGCTGCGGAGGTACCAAAGAAATTCGGAAACAAGTCGCCATCTACATTAGGGCCACCAAGGGAAACCGTTGTATTTCCTCCGTTAGGAGCAACCAGATCTGGTTTATTACGAATAGCGCCATCAACAAAAGAACCTCCGCGAGAAGAAAAATTCTGCACCAGCGGTGGATTGACTCCGAAAGCAGGTGTATTGAAGTAGTTCGACGCGCCCAGCGTGATAGCCCCTTCCGCATTCGCCTGACCAACAATCGTAGAGCCACCGGTGGTGTATTCGTTAAAGATGATCTCTCCGCGGAAAACCAACAATTTGAAACGAGCAGCCTGAGTTCCTACTGCACGAACTACAGAAATGTTGGCCTGAACGTTAGCCGTTCCGGGAACAATGAATGGCAACACCTCCAGCGGATCACCACCCAAGTTGTCACGATTGAAACCGAAGTATTTCGTTCCGTACTGGTTCGTCAGGTAAATATCGAAGTCGTTCACAGTGCCCGTCGCTGTTTGGCCAAGCGAGTAAATAGAGTCCTGCCACTGGAGTACAATCGTATAGTTTCCCGGAGGAAGCGAAACACTCAACAAATTATCATTGCCTCCAAAATTATGTGCCTGTCCGGAAATTCCGAGCGGAGCGATCATTGGGGAGAATACCGATTCGTACGATTTGGTACCAAAGTTACCGGCGGCGGTGAAATACGATACTCCCATGGCAGCGACTGAATCAACCGCCTTGGCCACTACTCCATCCTGAAAGAAAGGTGATGTAATAAATGTAACGTCATCAACAATGACATCGCAGCCGTTCTGGGCGCACTCGATAACGCCTTGTGCTAGGTCGCCCTCGCTGACAACTCCTGTACGGAAGCCGAGGTCGGCACCGGGAGCAACATCGTGAACGATCTGGAGCATAGCTCGTCCTTCGTCACTGCGCGCACCGTACGGATAATCTTTTATCACCTGTACCGGCGCAGTGCGCCCGTCAGGATTTCCGGATCCCGGAAGGTCACCGTTGGAGACATCAGCAGCTGCATTATTGCCCAGTACCGTATTATAACTGTCCGATAGTACACAAACTTTAACTCCGCTTCCGTCTACTCCAAAACCTTCCCGTGCGTTGTCAGATCCTTGTGCAACATCGCCCTGCGTGAGTGCAATACCACTGTTATTAAGCGAAGGATAAACCGGACGGACATAATTGATCCAGTTTGACGCCGGAGGTACAGTCAGATTGATCAGATTGGAAATGGGATATTTTCCGGTAATGATCAATGGATTGAGTCCGTTCGGAATGGTATCTGTAAGTCCGTAGCCGGGCGCCTGGTAAACCAGGTTTTTCAGATCCTGCGTAAAGCCCTCGATGGAAATAATCTCTACAAAGACAGAATCACTGGCGAAGGTGAAAATATCGGAAATAGTGTCGGAGCCTAAAACATAGTTATTGTACAATGAGCTAAGTTCGCAGCCGATTTTTCCAAAGAATTTACCGCCTGGACACGGAACATAGTAGGGTAAAATACATGGCCCTTCTTCAATCACAACGGAATCCGAAGCCGTACAACCACTGGTCGGATGAGTAACGGTCAGGAAATAGGTTCCCAAAGCATTGATCAACGGAGAGGACGTAGAAGCGCCGGAAACGATATTTCCGTCGGATGTCGTCCAACTGTAAATAGCACCGGAGGTGCTTGAAGTGCCCTCCAGATTAACTTCCAGAATAGTACAGGTCAATGCATTGCCTGGACCGGCATCAACATCTGGAAGAACACGATCAGTGGTCACCACAGCGATATCCGTAGCTGTACATCCATTGGAAGGATCAGTAACCGTGAGTGTATAACTTCCCGCCTGATTTACTGTAGGAGTAGCTGTTGAGGCTCCCGACAAAATTCCAGGGCCTGACCAAGCATAGGAAACTCCAGCAGTGGTCGAAGAACCGGACAACTGTACGGACGTAAGGGCACAGGAAAGCACCTGATCCGCGCCAGCCGCAGCAGAAGGAGGTGTTTGATTAGCCGATACAAAAACCGTATCCGTTGCAGAGCAACCACCGGCCGTATTCGTAACCGTCAGAATATATCGACCGGCAGCTGAAACGACTGGCGTTGCTGTGCTGGCACCGGAAACAATCACACCGCCGTTGGAAGCCGTCCATGAATAAGAGACACCAGCCGTGGCAGAAGATCCCGACAGCGTTACTGTGGGAAAAGCGCAGGTGAGGGTTTTATCAGGACCGGCATTTGCAGTGGGACTGGTACAGGTTGCCAGCGGAGCATGGATGGTAGTTACACCGCTGTTTACCAGCACTTGTGTTTTGCTCCACAAAGCCCCGGTAAAGTTGGTTGAACCTGTTCCGGAGCCAAGGCAGATTGCTGCCCGTGATGCATATACGGTACCCAGCCATCTGGAAGAAGCCCCTGAAGAACCATTTGCAATAACGAAGGAGTAAGTACCATTCGTAGAAGTGGCACCTGTTCCATGTGTTTCGAGATAGATGCGATTAGCTGATCCTCCATTTACAAGCTTCGCATTAATCTTACCGAGGTTAGCATCTTCGTGAACGTATATCTGAATATTTCCGAAAGTCGTATTCAGAAAATTGAAAGAAAACGTATTACTGTTTCCTGTATTTTTTATAGAACGGAAAACATAAACTCCCGGACCGGAGAAAGTAACCGTACGGCTACCGCCCAATGTCATTGCACCGTAAACACCGGGCGAAATGGTTGTCGAGCCGGTAATATTGGTTGCACCATAGGCAGGGAAGTTGATTTCTGCTGGAAAGGCAGGCAATACCGGTAACGTAGGCGTTCCGATTACACGGCCTCCGGCAGGCGCAGGTCCGGTATAGATAAAGCCGGAAGGTTGAGTTACCCGGCCGGAGACAGTTCCTCCTCCAATTGCTATGTTACCGTTTACATCAACATTACCTCCGATACTTGCGCTGGAACCTACCGACAATATGGAGCCGGTCAAACCAGCAGCATTGGCAGCCGTAATCTTACCGTTGACAACATTACTATTGGCCAGTACAACACGCCCGTTAGAATGGATGCTTCCAGTAATGTTTGAATTTCCGGTAGACTGGACCAGCACATAACTCCCCACTAATCCACTGGGAACTGAAGTAGAAGAACTAAGAACGACGCCAAAGCCCGGAGCTGCGGGATTGGTAACCCCTGAACTATTGGATTGCCCCGCGAAGATGGAGAAGTCCGTAATGGACAATGGTTGCGCCCGGACTGTAGCACAAAGAAGTAATGACAATGCTGCGATAAAGAGGCTTGCAAACGGTCCGTTGGAAGTCAAAGACTTGGTTTTCATACGCATGGAATTTAAGGTAATCTATGGAGAGAAATACTGTAAATGTCACTTTAGTAGGGCACCTACCCTAAAGTCTAAAGTTGTTGAATTTTGACGAATTGTAAAAGTTAACTCAACATCGAAAATGGGATATCTCCCATTCTGCATAAAATTTCACATAGTGATATTGGTTTTTTAGGCGAACCTTCGGTTTTTGTTGGTGAATGTAACGGTAGAATTGCCAGTTTTTAAGGCAAAAAACGTCACAGAACTCCCAACGAAACCGGGGAACATCGCTGAATGAGAAGGTTATGATGTTGAGCATGATATATCCCGTTGAAATTATAGCAACAAGATACGGTTGCGACCGGCCGTTCAACAGCTCAACTTTACAACTGGTCACTACGAAAGGATATGCGGTAGTAAGCGAACAAAAGTCGGCGAAATAAAAAATCAATGGTCAAGATAAAATACTTTGACGGACAGCTTCAACCATTCATCTTGCCATTCTTTAGATGCCAATACGGCAAAAATCAACTTACCCGCATCCAGCAATCGCGCAACAGATTCGTTTTTACTCATCGGTAAAAACCCCAGTTTTTTATCAGCAGGCGATACGCCGAAGGCGGTCTATCAAGCCATGTGGGACAACC
>CAINVI010000225.1 GCA_903854075.1 Candidatus Pollutiaquabacter sp.
ATACTCCGACGCGATTAGCGATAAACGCCGGCGTGTCTTTACAACGAACGGTGGTCTTTCCCAGAAATTTGTCACCGTAATTTTCCAGAAAAGAGAGTACTTCAGAATCGGTTTCAAGACCGGGAATAATTTCCAGCAGGCGCAAATAGCGCGGTGGATTGAAAAAATGTGCACCGCAGAAATGGCGACGAAAATCTTCGCTACGGCCTTCGGCCATCAAAGCAATAGGAATACCGGATGTATTGGACGTCACGAGCGCTCCCGGCTTACGGTACTGCTCCACTTGCTCGAACAACTTGCGCTTGATATCCAGATTTTCGACAACAGCCTCGACGATCCAGTCGCAGTCGGACAATTGCTGCAAGTCATCCGAAAAATTTCCCGTGGTAATCAAACCGGCCACTTGCTTGTCGTAAACAGGCGATGGCGATGACTTTAAGGTTTGTTGCAAGGAAGCATTTACAATACGATTTCTGACTAACGGCGCGGATAAATTCAGGCCTTTGGCTTCCTCTTCCGGTGTCAATGCGGCAGGAGCAATATCCAGCAGTACGACCCGAGAGCCGGTATTGGCGAAATGGCAGGCAATACGGCTGCCCATGATGCCACTTCCCAGCACTGCTATTTTAGAAATCGTCCGCTTCATATAGTTTTATTCGAAGTAGGCTGCACGTGCAGGTCAAGCTTCGTTTTGATAAATCTTTTCAATCAGCGACTGGTGTCGCTCAGCAATAAGTTTTCGTCGCAACTTCAGTGTGGCTGTCAATTCTCCACCATCGATAGTCCATTCCTTTCCGACCAGCTCGATCTTTTTGATTTGCTCGTGCTGACTGAAAGTGGTGTTCAATTCTTCTACCTCCCTGTTGATGCGTTCAACAATTTCCGGTCGGGAAATCATTTCTTCGTTGGTGCTATAAGGAATTGATTTTATCTCACACCATTTCCGGAGATGAACAAAGGCAGGCACAATAAGGGCCGCTGGAAACTTGCGGTGCTCACCGATCACCATCAACTGCTCAATGAACGGAGACTCTTTGAATTTATTTTCCAGTGCCTGCGGAGCGATATACTTTCCGCCGGATGTTTTGAAAATCTCCTTCTTACGATCCGTGATTTTCAGGAAATGATCGTCGATAAAAACACCGATATCACCGGTATGGAACCACCCTTCCTGATCAATGACTTCCTGGGTAAGATCAGGACGGTTATAATACCCCATCATGATGTTTGGACCTTTACACAGGATTTCACCATCGTCAGCAATACGCACCGTAACTCCTTGTATCACGGGTCCTACAGTACCAAAACATGTACCCCGCGATTCGAAGTTATTGACGGAAATGATGGGGGATGTTTCAGTTAATCCATAACCTTCCAGTACCGGAATTCCGGCAGCCCAGAATACACGAGCCAGCCGCGGTTGTAATGCCGCTCCTCCGCTGACAATCACACGGGTGTTACCCCCCAAAGCTTCACGCCATTTAGAGAAAATAATTTTTCGCGCCTGCTTCAATTGCCACTCGTACCAGAAACCGTTTTTGCCTTCAAGCTCATAACGTAGTCCAAGGTCCAGCGCCCAGAAAAAGAGCATACGTTTGACGCCTGTCAACTCTTTCCCTTTATCTACAATTTTATCATAGACCTTTTCCAACAATCGCGGAACCGCGGAGAACACCTGTGGATGTACTTCTTTGAGATTATCGGAAATCTTGTCCATGCTCTCGGCATAATATACCGAAACACCCAGGTATTGATACAGGTAAGTAAGCACACGCTCATAACTGTGGCACAGCGGAAGAAAACTCAGTGCACGATCACGATGATCGACAGGTGGAAGATGTTCAACTGCAATGACATTGGAAACGACATTGTCGTGAGAGAGCATCACACCTTTGGGAACGCCGGTTGTGCCGGAGGTGTAGAGAATGGTTGCGCAATCTGAAGGCAATACTGCATCACGACGTTGATTCAACGATTTGCGATCATTGGCGGCGCGGCCTTTCTCCAGCAATTCCGACCAGTGCGGGGCCGCATCCACGCGGTCAAAGGTGTAAATGGCGGAGAGCGCGGCAACGCCAGTGCGTACGGCATCCACTTTTCGGTACAATGCTTCATCGCCGGCAAATACCAGTTTGGCACCACAATCGTTGAGGATAAAACGGATCTCCGATTCGCTCAAAGTGGTATAAATCGGAACATTGATCACTCCGATTTGCATCATCCCGATATCGGCGAAATTCCATTCCGGACGATTCGCGGAGATCATGGCCACCTTGTCGCCAGGTTTCAAGCCAAGAGCTAATAAACCAAGACTGAATTCGTCCGCCAAGCGAATAATATCATCTGTAGAATACGGCCGCCAGGAACCATTTTCCTTGGCCGCCAAAGCATCATTTTTAGGGAAATTTTCCGCTTGATGCCGGATGAATTCAAACAATCGCGTGACCTTCATTCGATGACTTAAGACTCCGAATATACACAGGACGGCCGCTGGAAAAACTAATAAAAGTCCTGTTTTCCACCCTTATTATTAACAATTTTAATACGAGCAACTCCCCGGGGAACCGTTAACAAAACATGGGCAAATGCGTTGAAGTGGTAAGGGCTTACAGTACCTTTATTGAAGATTCAAATCCATGCATTTCGAAAACGAGTTGACACGCACTTTGGGCATTCGCCATCCATTGGTTATGGCACCTATGTTTCTAATCTCCAACGAGGCTATGATCAAGGCGGCTATGTCTGCCGGTATTTTAGGCTGTTTTCCAAGCCTGAATTACCGGGAACCTGAAAAACTGGATGCTTTACTGGCTGCACTAAATGAATTTCACGGCAGCCTTCCGGCAGGCCACGGTGCATACGGGGTCAACCTGATCGTGCAGAAAACGAACCGCTGGCTGGAGGGTCACCTTAAAATTTGCGTGGAACGGAAAGTTCCTGTTTACATCACCTCCTTGGGAAATCCTAAAGTTGTAATTGATGCTGCCCACTCCTACGGTGCCAAGGTCTTTTGCGATGTGACCAATCTGGCGCATGCTGAAAAATGTCACGGTATGGGCTGCGATGGATTTGTCGCGGTCGGACAAGGTGCCGGCGGACATGCCGGTCCATTTCCCACTTCGCTGCTGGTACGAACCCTTCGAAAACACTTTCCGGACAAGCCGGTAATGGCTGCCGGCGGCATCAGTGATGGCTACGGAATGCTCAGCGCATTAGCATGCGGCGCCTCCGCAGCTTATTGCGGCACCAGATTCATAGCTTCCTATGAATCAAGTGTTTCAGATGAATATGTTAAAGCGATTATTGAAGCAGGAATGGAGGATATTGTCTTGACTGACCGTATCAGTGGCACACCATGCACCATCATCAATACTCCTTACGCCAAGAAGATCGGAACCCACCAGAACCGAGTCGAGCGCTTTCTCAGCAACAATCCGAAGACCAAAAAAATCTTCAAAATGCTTGTCCAAAAACGCGGTTTGAACTGGCTGGAAAAGTCATTAATCCCCGGCAACTATCAGAGCCTTTGGTGTGCCGGTCAGTCCGTAGAACTGATTGAAAACAGCAAGCCCGTTCGTGAGATCGTGGACGAGATGGTCCGAGATCTGGAACGGGCTTACGCTGATTTGTCCGACATGCACCGGCTCTAATAACGACTAGTTTTTCACCACTTTGAAAGTACGTGTATCCGCACCGGCAATCAGGCGGCAACAATAAATACCGTCGGGTAGAAACGACAGATCTACATCTTCGTGGACTGTTCCCGACTTCACGGCAAGATTCGTAGTACGAACCAATCGTCCTTGCGCGTCGGTAATCTGAAGCGCGCATTGCGGTTGATTAAAACCTGTAGCCGTAATCCGGAAGTCGTTGCGGAAAGGATTCGGATATACGTTTACACTACCGAGTAAATCACTTTCGTTTAATGAAGTTAACGAATTGTTTTCCAACTGTATATTATCGATTAGCAAGTTGTTACCGAAATCATTTATATTGATGAATTTCAAGATCACTTGTTGACCGGCATACACCGTCAAGTCGATCGTATCCTTGCGCCAATCAGAGGCCGCAGCAGGAAACCAATCGGTGGAACTCTGCGGTGCAGATGCCAGCGCCGGACCAATTTTCTGGTAGCCGGTCGGCAGGAATGTCGAGCCACAATCCGAGCTTATTTCCACCTTCAAACCGTCGTCATAGCCCGAAGAGTAAACCGCATAGGCGACATCAAAGGTGACCATCGGGTTATTAGCCGAGGACAGATCCGCGACCAAGGTTACTAGTTTATCTTCCGCTCCGGAACTGTTGTAACTGAAGTTGTCGAACCAGGCGACCTCCGTCAAGTTGCCATCGCTTCCCGTAATAGATGTAAGTCGCTCCCAAAAATACGTCGTGCCGGAGGACTCCAACGACCATCCGTTTGGAGGAAATATTGGACTAGAAAAATCTTCCACAAAAGGCAATGTGCCGGATGTTCCGGTGGTAACCGTAAAGGATACCGTATCATTCTGGTTATTTTGGTCACCCGAAAGGGAGACAGAAACAGATACCGTATAAGTGCCCGGGACGGAAAAATCAATGGGAATAGAGAATTGAAAATTGGAGCTGGCGCCCTGGATCAGCGAACCGTTAAATAGCTCGGAAATCGGCGTAGATCCATTAACCGAATAAAATACCTGACAGATCGAAACGGTTTGGATTCCCGTATTCTGTAGCTCAACAATCAATGGAACGGCAGCAAGGTTCTGACACGGATACAAAACACCCGGCAGAGGAGCAACCGGACGAATCAGCGCCACGTCATTAACGTAATTACAATTGACGAGTCCAGGCGATTTTTGAACTGCATTAATCCGCCTTCCTTTTCCAAATGTTTGCCCTACAGCTGCCACACTGAACCACTCCTCGGTATTTGAAGGCACCGCCAGCTTCAGCGAGGTAGTTGTAGTCGTACCAACCTCTTCCATGAATTTATCGCCAAGACGGTAAACGATATACGATCCGGCACCCGCAGAAGGATCCCAACTAAGCTGCAAACTGTCCAGGCAAGCGTAATCCACCTGCAAATTCTGCGGCTGCGGTAAAACGGAAATAAAGCCCACGTTGGAATCCGTGTCAGCGCCTCGGGCAACTCGAACTACCACCTGATCACTGGTGATGGCAGGTACTGTCCACAAGTATTGACGTTCATTACCGGATACCTGAGCAACCGAACTCCAGGTGTTTCCGGCATCGGCGGAATATTCAATAGAGAAAGTACCTTGACTGCCTTCCGTATCCCACCGCAGTAGCTCCTCTTCTCCCGGGATAAACCCTTCGCCTCCGGAAGGATAAGTCAGCGTCAGTCCATCCTCTACAAAATCCCAAACAATATAAAATCGTTGACTGCCGGAAGGTATGAGAGTACCATCCACTTGAATAGTGTATGTTCCTGCGACTGGTAGATCAATCGTCACTTGTTCCGAATTGTTCAGGTGATCAATTCCTTTCACGGCCGGAGCAGAAAGGTTGGCAGCTTGTGGCGTAGGATCAAGTATCCAAGGCAACTCTATACTGCCTTGCGGAGAAAGCACATTCAGATCAAGATCGTTAACCAGTTGGAACGAAGCAGCAGGATCTCCCGGAGCATCAGCCCAATAGGCCATCACCTTTAACTGTCGGGTACCGTTCGGCACCGTAATGGTAAACGTGGAAGTTGCTCCTTGCGTCAATGAATCAAGGCGATAACGTCCATCTTCCATCGTTCGAACGGCCCGCAAGGCATTTACCCTTCCGTATCCGTAAGAAAAATCAGGTCCGACGTTTCCGATATCCTGCGCGGAGTTCAACAACACACCCTTTATCAACGCTGCGTCAGGATTCTCTCCGGGATAAAATATTCTGTACAATTGATACAACTGTGCAGAAACGCCGGCAACGCCGGGACAGGCTGCGCTTGTCCCTCCGCCGACCTGGTAGGTATTGCCTTCATCGGTAGACAACTGATCGGCACCGTTCGCCGCAATTTCCGGCTTGGTACGGCCGTCATCAGCCGGACCATGACTACTGGTGGGATCAATCACTTCAAATGGATCGAGATTGGCGCAAGCGATAACGTTCTTGCCGATTTTCATTCCACCGGTAATCGTACCCCACGGTTCACCAGCCGGATTGGAGCACGCGGATTGTCCGCGGTTTCCTGCAGAAAACACATACGTAAATTGTGGATTATCATACGCCAGCTGATCCGCTGCTACTGAATTTGTATTGTAATCATTACAGCCCTGACTATAGCTCGTTGAGGTAATAACCGCACCGAACAAGTTGAAAAAAATCGGGGAGTCATAAATGTGTTCGTAGTTACCGATGTCATGAACCAACAGGGTCGCACCGTCGGCCATGCCGCGCTTGGTCGGATCTAGGTTGCCAGCACCCACTGCGATTCCGGAAGTCATGTCACCGTGACTTCCACCTGGACCTTGGTTGTTTATATCATACATCCGACCTTTAAAATCGATATGCGGCCCTACGGCTCCGTCATCTGCTAATGAAATGGTAACCGTATCGCCATTGTAATGACGACCGAAAACCAAATCAGTATTGATAGCATTACTACGGTGAAGCGAACGTCCACGCACGTCTTCTGGCTCGCTGGCAGGCGGTACGGGCTCCATGAATTTGACATAAGGCAAAGCTAATACTCGTGGTAAGTCGGACTGACGGATACGTATATTCACATTCCTCATCGCAACACGAACAGCAAGTAATTCGAAGCCGGAGCGTTTCAGGTCATTTTCAATATCCGCAACAGCGACATCGCCGTACAACTGTACGGTAAGGTCGAGCATATCCGGAGCGGGAACAGCATACGTCGGAAAATCATTGCTTCGCAACAATCCATTCAACCGGGCCGCATCAGGCACTGTCAACAGCGTGCGTATCGGAAATCCAGCTAATGAACGAATGTCAAGTCCAACAGGTACAGATACAAACCAAGTGTTGAACGGGACGTAGGACAGTAAGCGAAGTCCGGTGGCTTCCAGCGCTTCTTTTTCCTGACGATTAATCGGATGCTGCATTTGCAAGAGCCGGTAGTAGCGACCGGCAAAAATTTCACTTGACTTTGGAGGCATGGATGCCCGCGAAGCAAAATCAGCTTGCGTCCGAATAACACCGGATTCCAGATGAATTTTATCAGCAGCATATTGAGGATGACCACCCGCCAGACAACTGAAAGTGAATAGGATAAACAGCGTAAAGACGCCGGTAAATTTCATAGACTTTATCATAAAATAAAGGTAATAAAAATCATACATAGCAACATGGCCATCAATTTGACCGGGCAGGAAACGAGTATTGCATTTGCACTAACTTAGCGGCTCCTATTTTGTTAGTAGAGTAAGTAAAGCAAACTAACCATTATGTACCGCAATACTCAACATTGGATTGAAACGCTGGAAAAAGCGGGAGAACTGGTCCGTATCACAGAAAAAGTGGATCCGGCCCTGGAAATCACTGAAATAACCGACCGTATCTCCAAAGTGTATGGTCCTGCCCTACTCTTTGAAAACACCGGTACGGGTTTTCCGGTGCTGATCAATTCTATGGGGACCGAAAAGCGCATGGCGATGGCGCTGGGTGCTGAACAATTGGACGATATCGCCAAAGACATGGAAAGCCTTTTCAAGGACCTTATGTCGCCGAAAGAATCGATACTGGACAAACTAAAATTATTACCAAAACTCGGTTCGATTGCATCGTGGATGCCCAAAGTAATCAGCGGGAAAGGCGCTTGCCAGGAAGTCATTCTGCACAATCCCGACCTTAACCAGTTTCCTGTATTAACCTGTTGGCCGGAAGATGGCGGACCCTTCATCACCTTACCAGTTATTCATACCAAAGATCCGAATACAGGCATACGGAATGTGGGCATGTATCGCATGCAAGTATTTGGACCCAAAATGACCGGTATGCACTGGCATCGTCACAAAGTCAGCGCCCGTCACATGAACGAGTACAAGAAGCTCGGGCAAAAGATGCCGGTTGCCGTGGCGCTCGGTGGCGACCCCGTCTACAGCTATGCTGCAACAGCTCCTTTACCGGATGGTGTTGATGAATACATGCTGGCCGGTTTTTTACGTAAGAAGAAAGTGGAACTGGTGCAGTGCATCACACAAGACATTCAGGTGCCGGCAGATGCGGACATTATCATCGAAGGATATGTAGATCCTGAAGAAGATTTCATTCTTGAAGGTCCATTTGGTGATCATACCGGCTACTATTCTCTGCCGGATATGTATCCTAAATTCCATGTCACCTGCATCACCCACCGTAAGAATGCTGTTTACCCCGCAACGATTGTCGGCATACCGCCACAGGAAGATGCGTGGATTGGAAAAGCTACTGAGCGGATTTTTCTGGTCCCGATTAAAATGACCATGGTCCCTGAAATTGTCGACATGGTGTTGCCCATAGAGGGCGTTTTTCACAATCTTGTGATTGTCAAGATCAATAAAGAATATCCCGGACAAGCCTCCAAAGTCATGCACTCACTTTGGGGTGCAGGACAGATGATGTTCACCAAAATGATGGTGATTGTCGATGGAGATGTGGACATACACAACCCTGCTGAGGTGGCTCGATATGTCAGCAACCACTTTGATCCGCAACAGGACACTTACTTTTCCTCGGGACCTGTCGATGTACTTGATCACAGTTGCTCGGTCATGGCTTTTGGCGGCAAGATCGGTATTGATGCCACTGCAAAAACACCCGAAGAGCTTTCCATGCGAAGCGCAGGAACTTCCAACAAACCAGCTACTTCCTTCGCCGAAAATATCATCTTGGATGCATTTCCGGAAATCAAACAAGTCAACAGTACGCTGATCAACCAGTCTATTTCGCTCCTGTTCTTATCGATTGAAAAGAGCCGAAAAGGCCACGTGAAAGAACTGGCTGAAAAACTCTTTCAGCTGAAAGAATTATCGGGTATAAAAGCCGTAATCTTCATCGAGCACACGGTGGATATTAATGACATCGGCGACGCTGTTTGGCGGTTTGCAAACAATGTAGATCCCAAGCGCGATTCCATCATGATCCACTCACCGCACGAAGCCGGCGTATCACACCTTGTGCTGGACGGCACAAGGAAAACGAAAGAGCACGACGACTTCCAACGCGACTGGCCGAACATTCTGGCATCGGAGGAAACTACCATCCAACGTGTTGATGAAATGTGGGAACGTCTCGGCCTTGGTGAATTCATCCCTTCTCCGTCACTGAAATACAGAAAACAATTGTACGGCGATCGGGCAGTTGCAGAATGACCCACTCTACTTTTCATTAAAAAAGCGAGCCGTTAGACTCGCTTTTTTTACTTGGATGATTGCACAGTTTACAATCAGGACAAACCAACAATCTTACCGTCGACAACATCAATATTGAAAGCGGAAGGCACTTCGGGCAAGCCCGGCATCCGGACCATTTCTCCACAAACTGCTACGATGAACCCAGCTCCGCTATTGATGACTAGATCATCCACGGTTATCGTGAAGCCTTCATAAACATGGACGTCCTCCGGCTTATCAGTGAATGAATATTGCGTCTTGGCAATACATACCGGCAAATTGGAAAAGCCAAGAGCATCGATACGTTTCAATCTGTTTTTCGCCTTCTTGGAGAGCTGAACACCATCGCCGCCGTAAACACGTTTTACCACTTTTTCAACCTTCAAACGAATATCATCCTCCAGATCGTACACATGATGAACATCCGGCGCATCTGCAGCAGTGAGTTCGACAATTTTCTCCGCCATTTCAACGGCACCTGCTCCGCCTTTAGCATACGCTTCGTTCAAAGCAAATGCAACAGCACGGTCATCACACCATTGCTTCAGATAATCGATCTCATCCTGCGGATCAGTATCAAATTTATTAAGGGCCACCAACACTTTTTGCCCGAACGACGTCAGGTTGTCGATATGTCGCTCCAGGTTGCGCACTCCTTTCTTCAATGCATCCATGTTCGGCTTTTTCAATTCTGCATTTTTAACTCCGCCGTGTAGTCGGAAGGATTGTAAGGTTACCACCAGAACACTCACCGCAGGCTTAATCCCTGCTATACGGCATTTGATATCGAGGAATTTCTCTGCCCCTAAATCACTGCCGAAACCCGCCTCCGTAATAGCATAATCCCCGTAATGCATTGCGGCCTTAGTGGCCATGATGGAATTACAGCCGTGTGCGATATTTGCAAATGGTCCGCCATGTACAAAAGCAGGCGTTCCTTCGAGCGTTTGTACCAGGTTTGGAGAAAGAACATCTTTCATTAGCGCCATAATTGCACCGCCAACACCCAACTCTTTCACAGTCAACGGCGATCCATCTGCCTGATAACCCAACAATATCTTGTCGATTCGAGAACGAAGGTCTTCCATATCACGGGACAGACAAAGAATCGCCATCAACTCGGAAGCAGGCGTAATATCAAAACCTGTTTCAGCTGGAATCCCGTTTTTTTGTCCGTTCAATCCGGTGATCACATAGCGCAACGAACGATCGTTAACATCCTGTACGCGACGCCATAATACTTCACGCAGTTCTTTATCCGTACCCTTGTTGAAATAATTAAAATTATCCAGCAGCGCTGACAAGGTATTGTTGGCTGAAGTAATAGCGTGGAAATCACCATTGAAATGCAGATTAATATCTTCAGCCGGTGTAACCTGCGACAAACCACCACCCGTAGCTCCGCCTTTCATGCCGAACACGGGGCCCAGCGAAGGCTCACGAAGCGCCAATACCGAACGCTTACCAATCTTGCGTAAGCCGTCAGCAATACCAATAGATGTTGTCGTCTTGCCGTTACCGGATTTTGTCGGCGTAATAGAGGTCACAAGAATAAGCTTACTTTTTCCAATTCGCGCTTCATCAAAAGCCGGACTTTCCAGCTTTGCCTTATAGCGACCATACGGAACAAGTTCATCTTCTTGAATACCGATTTCCCGGGCAATTTCAACAATAGGTTTCATAATCGTTTTTATGGATATTAATGATACTTAGCGGTGCAAAGAAAGTTATTTACGCAAATATGGATCAACACCTTCCTCCAGTTTTGCAACAAGGTTATCCACGATAAATGAACGCTTGTCAGCATTCCATACGTACACTTTGATCTCCAAGGAATCATCCAATGAAGGAACAGGGCGCGCCAGAAAGGCCTGCTGCCACTGACCCGGATGTAAATTAAAATCGTTAAGACTAATGTTATCCCACTGTACAGCCGTGCCATTTTTTTCAAAGGAAAGGACAAGCGACTGACTACCCGAAGTGTCTGCCGATTGAAACCACACACTACAATACATCACCGCGAAACTTGTGGAGGTACACTTTATTTTTTCCTGAACACCCGAACCATATTCCATTTCTGGGGTAAGCTGCAATACTCCGGCGCCCGTTTTTGCGGAAGGAACCAGAACAACACCAAACGTCGATGACGGGTCATCGAATCCCATTGACCATGTCTGAATCGATTTTGTAATGGTATCCACACCGGATTTACTGTACAACCACGTTTCCGCATTGAAATAGACTTTTCGGCCAGACACTACCGGATACCGCTCACGAAGTATAGCATGAATTTCATATGGATGGTGATTATTCGTCCACCCGTAACTATAAAATGCAGCCGTACAAGTATCCACTATTTCACGTAAACGCACAAGGTCTGCTACCGACTCTACCTTATAGACCAATTGTCGGGGCGGATTATCCATACGTGAAAAATAATAATCCATATAGGCGGGGTTAATTACGTTCACCACACTTGGATGTCCGCCGTA
>CAINVI010000226.1 GCA_903854075.1 Candidatus Pollutiaquabacter sp.
ATAATCCGGATGATGCGCAGTTCATCCACCCTAAAAATGATATCGGAGAACCTAATCTTCGATTCAATTGGCAAACCCCGATCTGGTTATCGGTGCATAATCAGGACATTCTTTACGTCGGAACCAATCGCTTTCACAGGTCCATGCGAAAAGGTGAAGATCTGAAAGTGTTGTCTTCAGATCTTACCGCAGCCGATCGAAAAGGTGATGTGCCATTTAACACGATTACAGCTATTCATGAATCTCCTTTACGCTTCGGCTTGATTTATGCAGGTACCGACGACGGTCGTGTTTGGATTAGCAAAGATGCCGGTTACACTTGGAGCCGAATAGACACCGGACTTCCGCAAGGGGTTTATATCAGCCGGATAGTTGCTTCCGCACACATGGAAGGACGCGTCTATGTTTCGTTAAATGGTTGTCGCAGCGATCATTTCACGCCGTATATCTACACCAGTGATGATTATGGAGCAACCTGGAAATGCTTGTCAAACGCTCTTCCGGCTGAGCCGGTGAATGTTGTTCGGGAAGATCCTGAAAAAGAAAATATACTTTTCGCCGGTACCGATAACGGCGTTTATCTTTCCTTGGATCGTGGTACGTCGTGGATGACAATGTCCGGTGGCTTGCCACGCGTGGCCGTTCATGATATGGTGATACATCCGCGCGATGGCGAGTTGGTAGTAGCTACGCACGGGCGCAGTATTTATATTGCATCCCTCCGGGAACTTCGTTTGTTAGATGATTCGTTACGGGCTACTGCATTAAAAGTGCTTCATCACGATGATCTTACCTTCTCCAAGCGTTGGGGAAAGAAAAATTATGAGTTTGCCGATGCGCCACAGCCCAAATCAGCGATTGTCTATTTTGCGAAATCGTCCGGCGTTGTCACGTTTCGATTGCTATCGGCAGGAGGTAAGGAGTTACTGACTGTTGTCGATTCGGCAGCGGCAGGACTTAATTACAAAACCATCATTTTATCGGTGGATGCTGGTGCTGTGCCCACTCTGCAACAGGAATTTCGAAAGGCGAACGGCAACAAGTCGTTTTTACTTGCCAAGTCGGAAGATGGGAATTATTATGTACCGGCTGGCACGTATACGTTAGAGTTGATTTCTGCCGACGGAAAAAAGGTTCGTCAGGAGATGGTTGTAAAAGATCCGGAAGCTTCCAAATAAAAAAACCTTCCCGCTAGGCAGAAAGGTTTTTAGTAATTAAAGCGATGCGCTACTTTTTTTCCTTCAGATCCCGGGCGATGAAGTCGAGTGCTTTTTTAGGATCAAGTCGCTTGGCAATAATCCGCTTTTCTTCGTCGAGTAGGAAAATGACAGGCGTGGAGTAGATGTCGTAAAAATCGCGGAAGCGTGTCTGGTTAGCCGGATCTGTAACGTTAATCCAGTTGAGTTTGTTGTCCCGGATGAATTTCTTCCACAACTCCGGATCTGATTCGATACCTACGGCAAAAACTTCAATGCTTACGCCTTTGGTTTTCAAACTGTCATAAATGTGATGCAATTCTGGAACTTCAACTTTGCAGTGACTGCAAGTGGGATCCCAGAATACCAGCACCGTATAGCGCGCTTTAATATCATAAAGACGCTTGTAGCGCATGGATTCCGGAACAATGGTGTTGCCTTTAATTTGAACATTCGTATCCAGCATTACCAAATCGTACGCAGGCGTGCCCAGAATATTCGGTTTAATCTTGTTGACGCGCTCCTGTATTTTTGCTTTTAAGCTGCTGTCCGCCCAGTACGCTTCGTCAGAGAGGTAATATTTTTCGGCAATATGAACGAACACTTTGTCGTATCCCATGATGTTCGACGTTTCGTAATAATTGGCCAGCGTAGCGACATTATATTTAAATACTTCCTTATCGGCACGTGAACGATAGATTATCGTATCAACGGAAGCTATGATAGAGTCGGGCATAGGCACTGTCAGTTGTTGGGTATAGGTCTTTACCTTATTATACAACAACGGTGAACGCAACAAACGTTCATCACCGAAATCGACATTATCTAAAAAATGGGTTTTGTAGTAACGGAACTGAAAATTGGAGTCAAGTACATTTCCTTTATCATCTTTAGGTGCTTCGGGAACTTCCGGTTCCTGCATGGTCTTTATAATTTTAGCCATAAAGGTTTGGGGATTATCCTCCATCAATTTGATGCGGTAATCTTTTACTTCACGGTCAATAGCCGTCATTGCAGCACGAATAGCAGCAGCGGAATCCTGGTTGTTTTTATTGGCTTCCATGCGCGCTTTCAGCGCCTGGTTCTCCAACCCTTTTACCATCAAGAATTTTTGGTGGTCATTGAATAATTGGTTTTCCAGCGACCCGGTTACTTTTAAGTGTCCAACATAGTCAAGCGTGTCTGTCTCGAGCGTAAAGCGCTGTTCATCGTTGATCAGCATTTCGAAGTACGTCTTGTTGGGAAGAATGATCAGATAGATTCCACCTTCCAGCGGTTCTTTACCGGAAAAGGTCATCCAGCCGTTGTTGTCTACTGTTACCGTATCTTTTACATACTGCTTGTCGCCGTAGTGATTGCCCAGATAACATTCCTGATTGTGGAGTCCCTCTATTTTTACTTTGATTTCATAGCCGGAGGGTGCTGCGTGTGCATAAGAAAATGACAGCAGTAATGATAAGACGATAATACGGAGGATGTGCTGTAGTTGAGGCATAGTAGGAAATAAAGGTGTTGATGGTAACATAGTCCTTGTCTTGCAAAAATAAAGCCAATACGACCTTCTTAGATGAAAAAAGCTTGAAGATGTCGACCTAAAAATGAACAAAAAACCCGGATTTCACATTTTTTTAGGAAACCCGGGGGTTTTTAGTGGTCGGTTTACAAATTACCACGAAGGGCTTGTTCTCGCTCAATGGCTTCAAAGAGTGCTTTAAAATTCCCTTTTCCAAACGATTTCGCACCCTTGCGCTGGATGATTTCGTAGAATAACGTAGGACGGTCTTCTACTGGTTTAGTAAAGATCTGCAAC
>CAINVI010000227.1 GCA_903854075.1 Candidatus Pollutiaquabacter sp.
ATGGCTTCCGTAAGCGCATGGAAACGGCTAATGGCCGTCGTGTGTTAGCCGCCCGCCGCAAGCGTGGCCGCAAGAAATTGACAGTTTCTGACGAGAAAAAAGCTAAATAAGCTGCATATTCAGTAGGTTATTGAAAACCGGTCCTTGTGGCCGGTTTTTTTATTGCAGACAATTGGTCCGCAGATACTCACCGATGCTTGGCTTGATAAGCTGGTGGCCTGCATCAACACAGTGTATCGTGCAATTGCCGCCGACTTTTTTCAGGAAACTATTTCCAAAAGCGGCAGGAATAATCGAGTCGCGTTTCCCGAATAGTAGATGGCATGCAATAGGGTAAGTGCGGAGAATAGAGGAGATTGATTTTTGGTCGGGCAGCAGCAACCGGTAGATCATCCAAACCGCATAAACTTTATCACGTTTCTTCTGGTCGTCGAAGTAGGAGAGTGCAAACTTGTATTGTTTTTCTCCCACCAGTCGCAACGCACGAATGATGCCCGCCATGCGAAGAAAGGTGTCGGGCTTTTTGACAACACGACGAAATAGCGATCGACCTATTTTCGTGCCGGTGATGAAGATATACCAACGATTCATTTTCAATCCGTCGGCTGCTAGCAGCAATAATCGGTCAATACGATCCGGGAATAATTCCAAAGTCTTCAGGCAAATTCTTCCGCCCAGACTATATCCTAATAACGAGAAACGATGAACATCACAAGCGGTCAGTATGTGATGCACTACCGTTGAAAGCGCCTGGGTATCAAATACCGCACGGTCTGCTGCCACCGTGCTTCTGCTTTTTCCGTGAAAAAATAAGTTGATGGAGATAATGGTAAACCGATCACCAAGTGATGGTTCAAAAACGAGCAGGTCTTCCGCATCGTTGTCAAAGCCATGAAAAGCGAGCAGGGTTTCCGGTCCGTGACCGAAAACGAGGTATTCCACGTGCCACGGAGGCAGGTCGAGCTGTTCGAATGTCAAGGATTCTTTACGCATGGCCCGGTGTAAACGCCATAAATTGTTTACCTACAAAGGAACGATTTTCAGGGTTGCAGGTTATTAACAGGTGTCAATAAACTTTCTATACGTCACGCAGACAAACCGCTATCTTTGTGCGATTTGCAGGACGTTTTAGTGTTGCTGTAAGTCACTGAAAACAAGTTTTTTGACTTTAAACAGCCCGCTGTGCCAAGAGACAACTCCATCCATTCCGTACTTATTATCGGTTCCGGTCCCATCGTTATCGGACAAGCTTGCGAATTCGACTACTCCGGAAGTCAGGCTTCCCGTTCGTTGAAGGAAGAAGGTATTGAGGTTACACTGATCAACTCTAATCCGGCAACGATTATGACGGATAAGGTGACGGCCGATAATATTTATTTGAAGCCGCTCACCAAGAAATCGATTATTGAGATTCTGGAGAAACATAAGATAGATGCGGTGTTGCCGACGATGGGAGGACAGACCGCGTTGAACCTAGCCATCGATTGTCAGAAAGCCGGCATTTGGGATAAGTATGGTGTGCGCATCATTGGTGTCGATATCGATGCTATTCATACCACAGAAGATCGCGAGAAATTTCGCTTACGCATGATCGAGCTCAATGCGGGTGTTTGCAAGGGTCGTACGGCAACTTCTTTTCTGGAAGGCAAAGAGATTGCTCAGGAAATTGGTTTCCCGCTCGTTATTCGTCCCAGCTTCACCCTGGGAGGAACTGGCGGAGGATTTGTATATACCAAAGACGAATTTGATAGCGCATTGAATCGCGGTTTGCATGCATCGCCTGTTCATGAAGTGTTGATCGAGCAATCGATCATGGGTTGGAAGGAGTTTGAACTGGAATTGTTGCGCGATGCGGCCGGCAACGTCATCATCATCTGTTCCATCGAGAACTTTGATCCGATGGGTATACATACCGGCGACTCAATTACCGTTGCACCGGCTATGACGCTCTCGGATACAACGTACCAGAAGATGCGGGATATGGCTATCAAATGCATGAATGGTATCGGTAATATCGCCGGCGGCTGTAATATTCAGTTTTCGGTGACTCCTGATAATGAGGATGAAATAATTGTCATCGAAATCAATCCGCGTGTTTCGCGTTCGTCAGCGTTGGCTTCTAAAGCTACTGGTTATCCGATTGCAAAAATTGCTGCCAAGCTGTCGATCGGTTATCACCTGGATGAATTAAAAAATCAAATTACCAAAAGCACCTCTGCGTTCTTCGAGCCTTCACTCGATTATGTAATCGTGAAAGTGCCGAGATGGAATTTCGATAAATTCAAAGGGACAGACCGTCACCTCGGCTTGCAGATGAAATCAGTCGGTGAGGCGATGGGTATCGGACGATCGTTTCAGGAAGCGTTGCAGAAAGCCTGTCAGTCACTCGAGATTAAGCGAAACGGATTAGGTGCCGACGGTCGTGAAATCCGCGATCAGGAAGATATTCTCGATAGTTTGGAGCGTCCGCGCTGGAACCGTTTGTTCCATATCTATGATGCATTCAAATTGGGCATTCCTTTCAATACTATTCGTAAGCTCACCAAGATTGATCCGTGGTTTCTTCGTCAGATTGAAGAGTTGATTCAGTTGGAAAAGGAAATTCAGCAGTTCACCATCGATACGTTACCGCGTGAACTCATGATGATTGCGAAAAAGAAAGGCTACGCAGACCGTCAGATTGCTCACTTGGTCGGTTGTCTGGAAAGTCAGGTTTGGAAACGGCGCCGTGATCTGGATATAAAACGAGTATGGAAAATGGTCGATACGTGTGCTGCCGAATTTGAAGCCCAAACGCCGTACTATTATTCAACCTTTGACGAGGAAAACGAATCGAATACTACCGATAAAAAGAAGATTGTCATTTTAGGCTCCGGTCCGAACCGTATCGGACAGGGCATAGAGTTTGATTATAGTTGTGTGCACGGCGTCTTAGCGGCTAAGGAATGTGGTTATGAAACTATCATGATCAACTGCAATCCGGAAACGGTCAGCACAGATTTCGATATCGCCGATAAATTATATTTCGAGCCTGTTTTCTGGGAACATATTTATGAAATCATCGAGCACGAAAATCCACTGGGTGTGATCGTGCAACTTGGCGGACAGACTGCGCTGAAGCTGGCAGAGAAGCTGAACAAGTATGGTATAAAAATCATTGGTACCAGTTTTGAGTCGCTCGATCTCGCAGAAGACCGCGGTCGCTTCTCTACACTCTTGCGTGATTTAAATATTCCGTATCCGAAATTCGGAGTCGTGGAAGATGCGGATCATTCGGTGCTGCTCTCTCGCGAACTTGGATTTCCGTTGTTGGTCCGCCCTTCGTATGTTCTGGGTGGCCAAAGTATGAAGATTGTGATCAACGAAGAGGAGCTCGAACAGCATGTTGTCAAAATCCTTCAGGATATTCCGGATAATAAAATCCTCCTTGATCATTTTCTGGAGAAAGCCATTGAAGCGGAGGCGGATGCGATTTGCGACGGTGAGGATGCTTATATTATTGGAATCATGGAGCATATTGAGCCGGCTGGAATTCATAGCGGCGACAGTAATGCTGTGTTGCCACCGTTCGACCTGAGTGATGATATTATTCGACAGATCGAAATGATCACTCGGAAAATTGCACTTGCGATGAAGGTGAAAGGACTGATTAATATTCAGTTTGCGATTAAGAACGATATCGTCTATGTTATTGAAGCTAATCCAAGAGCATCGCGTACAGTGCCGTTTATCGCTAAAGCCTACGATGAACCGTATGTGAATTATGCGACGAAGCTAATGTTGGGCGATAAAAAGGTAAAGGATTTCACATTCAATCCTCGCAAGATCGGTTACGCCATTAAAGTACCGGTGTTTTCCTTTGAGAAATTCCTGGATGTCAATAAAGAGCTTGGCCCTGAAATGAAATCTACCGGCGAAGCCATTTATTTCATTGACGATTTGCAGGATGATTTTTTCCAGAAGGTCTATGGTGAGCGCAACCTATATCTCTCACGGTAACCGTCGCTAGTCATGGCAGATTTCTTGATTACCCTTATTGTCGCATTCCTGCTTTTCGGCTTTCTGCGTAGATTCATTTATTTTCAGGCATTGCGTTCTTTCACAAAAGCGGCCAATGATTTTCGTCGTCAGCAGGATGCTGATCGAAAACCGGAAGGGACAATTACTATTGATCCTTCCGCTAGGAAAAAGTCCATCAAGGAAGATTCTGATTATGTGGACTACGAGGAAGTGAAATAGCAGTACGCGAAAATAGAGTTGCTTTTTAATTTTTCAATAGTTGCGGTAATGTGGTAATTTGGAACTACGAATAGCCGGAATTTCGGTGGTCGAAACCTAGTAAATTGCGCTTTATTTTCGCATCTTAGCACTTCATTTATATATCATGAAAAAATACCATCCTCATCTATTGGCCATCGGCTTTTTTCTGTTGATTGTATTCGTTGTTTTCCAGCCGCTGTTTCAGGGTAAAGAGCTTAAGCAAACGGATATCGACAACTGGAAAGGGATGTCTAAGGAGATTCTTGATTTCAAGGAGAAGACGGGTGAGCAGACCTATTGGACAAATTCCATGTTCGGTGGAATGCCGGCGTATCAGATATCTGCCGTCTATGCCGCAAATCTTGTCCAGTATATTGATAAAGTGATTTTACTTGGATTGCCATCGCCCGCTAACCTGGTGTTTTTATTTCTGATTGGTTTTTACTTCTTGCTGTTGACCCTGAAAGTTGATCAGAAATTAGCTGTACTCGGTGCTGTTGCTTTTGCCTTTAGCAGTTACTTTTTTATTGTCATTGAAGCGGGCCATAATTCAAAAGTACACGCCATTGGCTATATGGCACCCGTTGTCGCCGGCGTATTAATGACGTTTCGCGGCCGCCTATGGCTGGGTGCTGCAGTAACCGGTTTGGCACTGGCACTGGAGTTAAACGCCAATCACCTGCAGATAACGTATTATCTGATGTTGATGTTGATTTTCCTCGGACTTTCCGAGTTGTATACGGCCGTTCGCGAAAAGCGCATTCCTTATTTTTTCAAAGCCTTCGGGTTACTTGTTGTGATGGCTGTTTTTGCCGTCGGAGCCAATATCACCAACTTGTGGGCGACTCAGGAGTACTCTAAATCGTCTACGCGCGGTCCTTCTGAGTTGACATCCGATAAAGAGAATAAAACGAGTGGATTGAATCGCGATTACATTACCGATTGGAGTTATGGCGTAGGGGAGAGCCTGACGATGCTGGTGCCCGGCTTCAAAGGCGGCGCAAGCGAACCGATTTCTAAAAACCACAAGGATGTGTTGAAGGAAGTAGACAGCAATTACCGCGAAAACATCGGTGGCTTTGGTGCGTATTTTGGTGACCAGCCGTTTACCAATGGACCGGTGTATTTGGGGGCCATTGTGGTGTTGCTGTTTGTGATCGGACTGTTTGTTGTTAGAGGTCCTGTGAAGTGGTGGATTCTCGGTGCAACAGTGCTTTCCTTGCTACTCAGCTGGGGAAGAAACTTTATGGGCTTCACGAACTTCTTTTTGGATAATATTCCGGGTTACGATAAGTTTCGAGCTGTAGCGATGATTCTGGTGATTGCTGAATTCACCGTGCCATTACTAGCGGTGTTGGCCCTGAATGCTATGGTAACGGACAAGGATTTCTTTGCTCGAAATGCAAAGCGCTTTTATTACGCTGCGGGAATTGTCCTTGGCTTGACTTTGCTGATTTCCGTTTCTCCGGAAACCCTGACGGATTTTTACGCACAGCAGGAATACGATCAGGTAGCGGCTTCAGTGAAGCAGCAAAATCTAGGTCAGGATGTGCTCGATAATTTTATGGGTAATGTATCTGCAGCCCGTCAGGCTATTGTAAAACAGGATGCGCAACGCACCTTATTGTTTCTGATATTGGCGGCCGCCTTGATCTGGTCCTTTATTCGTTTCCGTTACGATAGCCGGATTTTTATTTTTAGTTTGCTTTTCCTGGTGATCGCTGACCTTGGGGCTGTAAACGCTCGTTATTTGGAATCCGGCGACTTTGTGCGTAAGTCAGTCAATGAAGAACCTTTTCCGATCACAGCTGCTGATCAGGCATTGCTGCAGGATACTTCGAGTTATCGGGTGCTGAATCTTTCCGTTAATACATTCAACGATGCCAGCACGTCGTATCGACATCAATCCATCGGGGGATATCACGGTGCTAAAATGAAGCGTTATCAGGAGTTGATTGAAAATTGTATTGTGGGTGAAATCGCTACTCTGCGAGGGGCTATGCAGAATTCATCATCACCCGATTTCATGCAGACAATGACAGGACAACCGGTTCTAAACATGATGAATGCAAAATATATTGTTTATAGTCCGGAAGCGCCTCCATTCACCAATTTTGGATCGTTGGGAAATGCGTGGTTCGTCCCGGATTATAAATTAGTAGCCAACTCCGATGAAGAAATCACTGCCGTGAAGACATTCAATCCATCGGCGTTGATGCTGGTAGACAAGCGTTTTCAGGATCAGTTGAACAGCTATCGTTTCGTGGCGGATTCCACATCTACTATTTTGCAGCGCAGCTATCAGCCTAATCATTTGGTCTATGAATCAAATTCTTCGGCAGAGCGGCTGGCGGTATTTTCGGAAATTTATTATGATAAGGGATGGAATGCTTATGTCGATGGAAATCCGGTAAGTTATTTCCGTACTAATTATGTATTGCGCGGAATGCGTATTCCGGCAGGGAAGCACACTATAGAATTCAAGTTCGAACCACAGGTTATTGCTGTCGGCGAAAAAGTTGCCTTGGCAAGTTCTTCGGTGTTGTTGCTGTTGGTTGCGGGTGTTGGATTTCTGGAATGGAAAAAGTCGCGTAATCCTAAAGCGTGATGATGGTTCAGTCCGGCTCAACGTCAGGTTAATTCGTACGCCTTGAAAAAGATTCTGTTTATCACGTACTATTGGCCGCCCAGCGGTGGAGCAGGAGTTCAGCGTTCGCTTAAGTTCGTCACGTATCTTCCGCACTTCGGAATTGAGCCTATAGTCTTGACCGTAGATCCGGAACGTGCTACCTATCCTGTCCTCGATCAAAGTCTTTGTGCCGAAGTGCCTTCGGCAGTAAGCGTGGTACGTACCGATTCCTTTGAGCCGTTGCGCATACTGCGCGCGCTCACCGGAGGAAAGGTTAAAATACCATACGGTGGATTTACCAATCAACGTAAAGAAAAGATTTCGCAACGTGTACTCCGATTTCTTCGCGGTAATTTTTTTCTGCCGGATGCACGGGTTGGTTGGGTAAGGCATGCGACAAAAGCTGCCGAAAAAATAATTGCAGAAAATGACATTGATACGATTATCATTTCTTCTCCGCCACACAGTGCTCAGTTGATAGGATTGGCCTTGAAGCGTAAGTTTCCTAAATTACGTTGGGTGGCTGATTTGCGCGATCCGTGGACGGATATTTATTACTACGATGAAATGTTGCATTTGCCGTTCGCGCGCCGAATTGATCGGCGCTACGAGCTTCAAGTGTTGGAGACTTGTGATGCCGCTATCATAGTCAGTGAAGATATTCGCCGTTTGTTTGCTGAAAAATTGAACCAATCTTCTGCCAGTAAATTCCACGTGCTACCCAATGGCTTTGATAGTAAGGATTTTCCGGGAGCAGTGGTGCCGCCGGCAGATTTTTTCCGAATAACGTATGTAGGTACGATTGCCGACACGTACAAACCGGAGGTGTTTTTTGAAGCAATCGGTCGCCTTAAGCAGAAATATCCGTTGGTACCGCTGCAGTTGCGAATGGTAGGGAGTCCTGCCAGTGTTATTCCTCGGCTGCTGGAACAACACGGTTTAAATAAATCGGTGGAGTTTCTTCCTTTGGTGGAACACTCAACTGCTATACGTTACATGCGGGATTCTTCTTTGCTTTTGCTGTTGATTCCAGACACGTTACACGCCAAAGGTATTTTGACCGGTAAATTGTTCGAATATCTTGGTGCCGGAATTCCGGTAGTAGGAGTTGGTCCGGCCGATGGTGATGCAGCCCGTATTCTAGCCGATACCGGAACTGGTAAGATGTTTTCACGGGACGATGTTGATGGATTGTTCACCTATTTGGAAAAGGCCTATTCCGGTTGGTTGGAAAACTCCGATCTTCGACATGGTAAGGAAGTTGCCGTGTATGAACGTAAGGCACAGGCAAAACAACTTGCTGGTATACTCAACGAATTGAAATAATCTACGGACGTGTGCGGAATAGCCGGATTTATTGATCGTAAGCTTTCGGAATCGGATGCAGATCGCCTGATTGAGCAGATGCTGTCAGCGATTGCTCACCGAGGACCGGATGCACGCGATACCTGGAAGGATTTGCCGGTGGTGCTTGGTCATAATCGATTGAGTATACTTGATCTTAGTGCCGATGGTACTCAACCTATGCATGGTTTCGGTGCTGTGATCGTTTTTAATGGGGAAGTGTACAACTATCTCGAGCTACGTAAAGAGCTAGAGCAATTGGGCGACCGATTTTCTACGCGTACAGATACTGAAGTGGTACTTGCTGCCTATCGTCGTTGGGGGACAGATTGTGTGAAGCGTTTTGTCGGTATGTGGGCATTTGCATTATGGGATATCGCAACGCAATCCTTGTTCTGTTCTAGGGATCGTTTCGGGATAAAACCATTTCATTATATCGAGGAGGGTGGCCGGTTTTATTTCGGCTCGGAGTATAAAGCACTACGTTGTTCACCGCTGTTTTCGGCTCGGTTGAATGTGAACCAGGCATTACGAGGTCTTCAACTGGGATGGAACGCTTATCATGATGAATCTTATTATACCTGCGTTCGTACACTTCCTCCTGCGTCTAATCTTTATTGGAAAGATGGTAATTTCAAGTTGGAGCGATACTGGGACGTTTCAACCGTTCAGGATACAGGTGGTTCTTTTGCAGATGATGCAGAGCGCTTCAGGGAGCTCTTCATGGACAGTATTCACCTTCACATGCGGAGTGATGTGGAGATAGGAAGTTGCCTCAGCGGTGGCATCGATAGTTCTGCCATTACTGCCGCAGTAGGTAAGTTATTTCCGGAAACAGCTTTCAAAACCTTTACGGTTTATTATGAAGGAAAGGATGCTGTTGATGAGCGTCCGTGGGTGGCTGAAGTGTTAAAACAAAACAGCCGCTTGCAGCCATATTACTTGCAGCCATCGGACGAAGAAATTGCTGCTGAATTTGAA
>CAINVI010000228.1 GCA_903854075.1 Candidatus Pollutiaquabacter sp.
CGATGATCTCCTGAGGCTTCTCCGATCCGCGTAATTCACCAATTACGTTATGTGAAAGTACGCTGTCAAGATTTTGACAGTTCATTTGGAAGAAGAAGCGAGTGTCTTTGTTTGCGCGGATAATGTTGCTGAGTAAATCGGCGCCATTGGTACTAATCGCGCAACATGGAATTTTCGGTAAGGTATCAGCATAATGCATCGAACCGGTATGCGGATAATCGTCTTGGGAAAGCGTCATCGAACGAACGATGGATCCGATAGCGCCATACTTAGCGGCCATCGATGGTCCGCGCCAGCGATAGGTGCCAGCTTCTCCATATGCATTAAATGTATTGACGTACTTCGGATCGAAAGGGTGATTAAAAAATACAATTTTACCACGCACCTGTGCTTCCCCCAGTTGTTCGAGTTGCTTGAAATCATTCACCTCGATGACCTGAGCTGTCATCCCTTGTTTCGGTGTGGCAACTGATCCGCCGAGCGCACAAATCGGTACTACTTGTTCAAATCCCTGCGCATCGATAATTTTTCCTTTCTCCTTTTCCCCTCGCACCCAATGCGGAACCCAAACTTCTTGTAAATACACGGTATCAGCACCGGCTTCGAGCAGTTTCTTGCGTGTCCATTCAACAGCCATCGCAGCCTCCGGAGAGCCGCTCAATCGACCACCGATATTGTTCGATAGGTCTTCCAACCATGAATAGGACTTTCCGTTGGAAAGTATTTCGGAATAGATCGAACGTAAGGCGATACTGTCGTCCGTCTGCGCGAAAACGGCAGTAACGGCGAACGAACAGTAAAACAGAACAATGGATAGCGCTTTTCTCATGATACTCCAAAGATAATCGTTTACCGTCTTCCTGCTAACGCAGCGAAGCGAGTCGCAACGAAAAACGCGAAAGATCAATGGGATTCACCCGCAGTTGCCTCCTCTGCGATGGTTTCGGAAGGCATTTCGCGCGATAACTGCTTATGAAAAATGAGATAAATGAATACACCGACAGTGATAGCGCTATCTGCTATATTGAAAACCGGGCGAAAGAACAGAAAACTTTCGCCTCCCCATACCGGAAGCCACTGGGGAAGCTGGCCGTGCAGCACCGGAAAATAGAGCATGTCGACAACCCGTCCGTGGAGAAATCCTGCATAGCCGCCTTCGGCAGGCATAAACTGTGCAATTCCTTCTGAGCTGTCCGAAAATATCAATCCGTAAAAAGCGCTGTCGATGATATTACCGATAGCTCCGGCAAGGATGAACGAAAAGGAAATTATCAATCCTTTATGAGCCTTGGTTTTTGCAAGGTGAACAATATACCAGCCGATACCGAATGAGGCAAGAATACGGAAAACACTCAGGACGATCTTTCCGTTACTGCCGCCAAATTCAAGTCCGAAGGCCATCCCATAATTTTCCGTGAAATGAATAAAACTCCACTTGCCAAGCATTGGAATCTCTTCTCCCAAATACATATTGGTCTTCACCCAGAATTTTAGCCACTGATCAATGATAAGTACCAGCAAAATGATACCGGCTGACGTCCAAAGCAGGTTCTTGGTGGAGGCGGATGGCATAGGATATGTTCGGATAAGCCGAAGTGCCGATCACATGCGTCAAAGCACGTGTATCGGCACTTGGGTTATAATACGATTAGTCGCGGTATTGATTGATCTTTGCTTCGATCGATTGGGTAGTGTGTGGAACTGCGCGAAGACGTTCTTTCGGAATAAGTTTTCCGGTCACACGACAGATACCGTAGGTCTTATTCTCGATACGTACCAAAGCATTCTCGAGCTGCTCGATGAATTTCTTCTGACGACCTGCCAGCTGACCGGCTTCTTCTTTGGCCAGACTTTCGGAGCCATCCTCCAGCATCTTAAAAGTATTCGCCGTATCGTCGGTCCCGTGCTCATTGGCAGCCGTCAGCTGCGCCTGAAGCAATGTTAATTCACGGCGGGCATCATCTAATTTACCTTCGATGAGAACGCGAAACTCGTCGAGTTCTTTGTCGGAATAACGTGTCTTATTAGGATCCTCGTGAGTGATCTTTGCAGTCGGCGCAAGCGGTGATTTGCTGATGGCCGGTTTCACCGGAGGAGGCATTGGAGGAAGTACCGGATTTTTTTCGACCGGACGGGGCTGCTTTACTTCAGCGGTCTTCTTCGCAGAAACTACTTTCTTAGGAACAGCAGGAGCCGGTTTAGCCACCTCTTTAGCTTTCACTACAGGCTTAGCGGCAACTTTGGTTACGACTTTAGCCTTCGGTGCCGGCTTGGCGACTTTTTTCGTGACGGGTTTTTTCGCCACCGCTTTCTTTGGCGCTGGTTTCGCCTTTACGATTTTCTTGGCCGGTTTAGCCACTTTCTTAGGAGCGACTTTTTTCGCTTTCGGTGCCGGTTTAGATTTTGCGCTTGCTTTCTTGGCCGGCTTAGCGGCTTTCTTGGCAACCGGTTTCTTTGTTTTAGCAGCCGGCTTCGCTTTTGCTTTGGTTACTTTTTTCTTGCTCATGTTGTAGGTCGAAAAATTAATTATCCATTCACCGTGGCAGCGCTGTGCTTGCGGATCAGGATGCGGGTTTGAATGGTATCGTCCAACTCCACCTCAATGGCACCGGCTGTTGTCAGCTGAGGAACCATTTCCAGGGAAGTCGCCAGAATTTCGGCGCAAATATATTCTTTATTGTTTTGGATGGCAGACCGGATCTCGGCGTGATCCTGTACTTGTACTTCAATACGATCCGTTACTTCGAACTGACTGTCTTTGCGAAGATTCTGGATGCGGTTGATGATTTCGCGGGCTATTCCCTCTTCGCGCAGCTCTTCGGTAATGGTGACGTCGAGCGCTACGGTAATGCGGCCCTCAGCAGCCACCTGCCAGCCGGGAATATCTTCCGAAAGAATTTCAACGTCTTCCATTGTCAGCGCGATCTGCTGTCCGGCTACCGACATGGCATACCCGCCGGATTGCTCCAGCCGGAGGATATCGGCTTGCGACATTTCTCCGATAGCAGCGGCCGTATCTTTCATCAGTCCGCCCACTTTCTTACCGAGTACTTTGAAGTTCGGACGGATCTTCTTGACCAGAATACCGGCAGTATCCGTAATGTATTCGATGGTCTTTACATTCACCTCCGCAAGAATGAGATCGCGAACCGCTTCCACGTTAGACTGGAAATTCGAATCAGGAACCGGCAACAATAACTTGTTCAGCGGCTGTCGTACACGGATATTCACTTTCTTCCGCAACGAAAGTACCAGCGAAGAAATTTTCTGTGCAAGTTCCATTCGCTCTTCCAGCGACTGGTCAATCATTGCAGGATCACTGACCGGAAAATCCGTCAAGTGAACCGATGCCACACGTTGCCGGCCGCTGCATTCGTTCAGGTTGCGGAATAATTGATCAGCATAGAACGGTGCAATCGGTGCCATCAACTGGGCAATCGTTTCGAGGCAGGTGTATAAGGTTTGGTACGCAGCGATCTTATCGTTGGTATATTCTCCTTTCCAGAAGCGGCGGCGACCCAAACGTACATACCAATTACTCAAATGTTCGGAAACGAACTCGCCGATGGCGCGTGCCGCACGGGTTGGTTCATAGTCCGCGTAACTTTCATCCACCGTTTTGATCAGTGAATGTAATACCGAAAGTATCCAGCGATCCAACTCCGGCCGTTCGGCAAATGGTATTTCTTTTTCCCGGAAGCCGAAGCCATCGATGTTTGCATAGAGGGCGAAAAACGAGTAGGTATTGTGTAACGTTCCGAATAATTTACGTTGCACTTCCGTAATTCCTTCGGTGTTGAACTTTAGGTTGTCCCACGGCTGTGCGTTGCTGATCATATACCAGCGGGTCGCGTCCGGTCCGTAGGCGGAAAGTGTCTCAAACGGATCAACTGCATTGCCAAGACGCTTCGACATCTTGTTGCCGTTTTTATCGAGCACCAGTCCGTTGGAAACTACATTCTTAAATGCTACTGAATCGAACAGCATCACGGCGATAGCGTGCAGGGTGAAAAACCAGCCGCGCGTCTGATCGACGCCTTCTGCGATAAAGTCGGCCGGATAGGCGCTAAAGCCATTGTTGGTTGAATTTCCGAATGGAAGCGACGTATTATTCCCCAGATAATGCCATTGTGCATACGGCATAGCGCCGCTGTCGAACCACACATCGATCAAATCGGTTTCACGCACCATCTTCTTTCCGGAAGGAGACACGAGAATAATGTCATCCACGTAAGGACGATGTAAATCAAAAGCGAAATCATTCGCAGCTGTATCTGTTTTTCCTTGAAGCGGATTCTCTTCCATGAATCCGGCCTTGATCGCCTTCTCTACTTCGTCATTCAGTTGCTGAACGGTTCCGATGCAGATCTCTTCGCTACCGTCATCCGTACGCCACACCGGCAACGGAATTCCCCAATACCGGGAACGGGATAGATTCCAGTCGACGAGATTCTCGAGCCAGTTACCGAAACGACCGGTGCCGGTGGATTCCGGTTTCCAGTTGATGGTCTTGTTGAGTTCCACCATTCGGTCTTTCATCGCCGTAGTACGGATGAACCAGGAGTCGAGCGGATAATACAATACCGGCTTGTCGGTTCGCCAGCAGTGCGGATAGTTGTGCTCGTATTTTTCGACTTTGAACGCTTTGCCTTCCTTCTTTAAACGAATGGCAATACGTTCGTCGACGGTGAGGTATTTCTCGCCGCCTTGTTGTTGCTTAGCTTGTTCTTTTTCGGCGTCGGTGAGATATTGTTCCTTAACATATTCTCCGGCCATATCGTGAACGTCGGCCGTGAAGCGACCTTGACGGTCGACCAGCGTCAATGAGCCGATGCCGTTTTGCTTAGCAACACGAAAGTCATCGGAGCCAAAACTCGGCGCAATATGAACAATGCCTGTGCCATCTTCCGTACTCACAAAATCACCGGTGATCACTCGGAAGGCGTCACCGTCTGTCGGTTGAGCATACGGTAACAGCTGTTCGTAGCGGATTCCGGAAAGTTCTTGTCCGGTAAAGGACTTCAAGACGCGGAACGGAATAGCTTTATCGCCGGGCTTATACTCTTCGAAAGAGAGCTCACGGTTTTTCTCCGGAAAATATTTGCCCATCAGATCGTGGGCCAGCACAACTACTACTGGGGCGCCGGAATAAGGATTGAACGATTCAACCGCGACATATCGGATCTTGGCACCAACGGCAAGCGCAGTGTTCGATGGAAGTGTCCACGGTGTGGTAGTCCAGGCAAGAAAGAAAACGTCGTTGCGATCAATGCCGAGGTCAGCACCTTTCGTGCGGAACATGGCAACAACCGTAGTGTCTTTGACCGACTTATACGTGCCCGGCTGGTTGAGTTCGTGCGAACTGAGACCGGTTCCAGCGGCAGGCGAATATGGTTGAATAGTATACCCTTTGTAAAGGAGTCCTTTTTTATGAAGCTGACTTAACAGGTACCAACACGTTTCAATGTATGAATTTTCAAAGGTGATGTACGGATGATCGAGGTCCACCCAATATCCCATCTTGCGCGTAAGGTCATCCCAAACGTCCTTATACTTCATTACCTCTTTACGGCAGAAGCTATTGTACTCTTCGATGGAAATGGTTTTACCGATATCGTCTTTGCGGATGCCAAGCGTCTTCTCGACACTTAGTTCAATTGGCAAACCGTGTGTATCCCAGCCGCCTTTTCGGTGAACGAGAAACCCTTTTTGTGTTTTATAGCGGCAAAAAATATCCTTGATCGCCCGCGCCATGACGTGGTGAATGCCAGGAAGGCCATTCGCCGAGGGTGGCCCTTCGAAAAAGGTATACGCCGGGCGACCTTCACGGTGCGCCAGGCTTTCCTTAAAGGTTCCTTCCGCATCCCATCGCGCCAGCACCTCCGCCGCTATTTTGGGGAGGTCCAATGATTTATATTCAGGATATCTTTTTGCCATGTAACGGCCTGAAAATGAAGGCTGCAAAGATACGAATAAAAAGCGGAATTTCCTTGTTTGCCCGCGCCTGTAACTTGCTGATTAATAGCTGATTAATTACATTAGCAAGAGATGCCGCTCAAATCGGGCTTAGCCTTTAAATGATAGTATAAAATGGATTAAAAACCGTCTTTTTCTATTTTTAATCATCATATAAGTGCTTTTTACGGGATTCTGTCCCGGAATAGGGTAAAACTGAATCAAAACCGAAATCCGACATGAATCATATACCGAAACCCGAACGTTGTCGTGTTGGCCTTTCCGGAAGTGGAAAAGGATTGCGGACGAAGAACCAGTTGGTAACCGGGAATCTTGTCAGCCAGTATATCGTTGATCCGTTCAAATAGCGCGGACTCGTCGTCAGGACTCAGGTCGGTACTCAACGAGGTGTTGATGGCGTAATTGGTCAAGCCCGGACCAATGAGAATAAAATCGAGCGCCAGTCGATCCCAAAGTATGAACTGATACCCCATTTCAGCCCCGAAAGATGCCGTATACAATTCAAATTTGGTAAATACATCGCCCTGAAAATCCGGTGTATTCAAGATGTACTTATTGTAACGGATAAATGAATTGTAGGAAGCGTAAGGCGCCAGATACACACCGCGGGGCGCCCCGTGTCTATTTTCATTTTTTAGGTAAAAACGATAGTCGACCGAGAGGTTTATTCCTTTGTCATCGTGCTCCGTTTCCATCTGGATTTTTTCTCCTAAATCATTAAACCCGGGAATAGAAATTTTAGGCAGCGAGGTGCGGCCGATGTTCAACGACACGGATTGGTTGGTCCCTAGCACCCGTTCATAGCCCACAATAATGGAGCGGCCACCAAAAATGAACGGATTGGTTATATTCATACGAACAATATTATTGCGGCGACTATCCTGCACCGAACTGTCTTGAGCATACGCCTTCATCGAAAATAAAACACTCAACCAGCAGCAAGCTGCAATTAATAGGGTTCGTATCAATAGCATTCGTTTCATGGTCATTTAGGAGAGGTCAAATATACAGCTTGTGATCCGGTCCATGCGACGTAGGGGTATTCTAGTTGAAACGCGTCGTTTAAATACATGCCGTACACCGGATGCTAACCTGCAAAACGTTACTTTTACCCCCGTAAACAGTCTTCATCATGTCCGAGAAATTCGACTCTTCCAAAGCTCCTGAACCGGTTGGTCTTTACCCACACGCTCGCAAAGTCGGCGACTTGTTGTTTCTCTCCGGTGTAGGTCCGCGTGAACGCGGCACCAAAAAAATTCCCGGTGTTGAACTGGACGAAAACGGTAGCATTGTTTCCTACGACATCGCAACGCAGTGTCATTCCGTGTTTAAAAATGTTCGCTATATTCTGGAAGATGCGGGATCATCGTGGGACAAGATTGTAGACGTTACGGTATTTCTCACCAACATGAAAGATGATTTCCCGGTTTACAATAAACTTTGGGCAGAATATTTCCGGGACAATCCTCCGTGCCGCACGACACTAGAAATTAATTGTCTGCCAACTCCCATCGCTATCGAATTGAAAGTAATCGCTACCGTTTAAGGCTCACTTATGTCAGGCCGGTTTTTTTCATCGGTATACGACACCACATCCTAATCGGTAGCGCTGTACACGACCATCAAGGGAAAACGTTTCCATAAACACGACATACCTTCCCGATGCTACCAGTCGGTGATTGTCGTCCGTACCATCCCACGCGAAGACTCCTTCGTTGCCGGCTAATTCGTTATTTACCAGGAATCGTACTAAACGGCCTGATGCAGAAAAAATCCGGCATGCTATCATTCTCCCCGGATCAGGGAAATGAAAGGAGAGCATCATAACATCCTCGTTCCCGTCGTTGTCTGGTGAGAACACAACAGGATTCACACTCACCTCTCCTTTCAAATCGCCTGATTCATAATGCTGTGAATTCTCCTTGCCCGGCGTCGCATATCCTACCTCTCCGGCTGCCGAATGCCAGGTTGATCGATCGCCCGAATCGCCGGATCTGCTCGTACGTTCCAGGCTTACTCCTTTTGTATCCGTCAACAACGGATAGTGCCAGGCAGCGGCGTACTTCATCCGGTCCAATACGCTTCCATCGGCTCCCACTAAAAGAACTCCACCGTCTGCCGAATTAAAATCCGGCAATTCACTAAGTCTTTGCATACACTGATGACAGTTTACTGGATAAGTCTGCTGCAAGGCGCGTTCATTTTCTGTAAAAAGAAACAGCTCGCCCGGAAAAAGCAGACGGTGATCGCGTGTCAGCACTTTCGGTGTTCCGGAAATGATTTCATTTTCAAAATCCGTCTCGGCCACCTGTAGATCTTTCAAATCAATAATGAAGGAGGAGCGATTCAACAGTTCTACAAAATCAGTCGTTCCGTCTGCCGCATCAAACAACAATTCATTCACCACCACATCTCCGGGCAGTGGCAGCACCGGAAATCCCACATCAACGACTGGAACAGTATCGAGGTGGTTTCCTGAGCAATCCGTGATAGCATTTTTTACTACTACGCGCGCAAGATTAACAGCAGCAGAAAGCTGTAGCTCGACTGTGACGGCATCTGACAGGTTCAACTGAACGATGCCAACAGTATTTCCTGACGTTGGTTGAATTCGGTAATTATCCGGATTGATGATTTCAACTGCATTTACCTCTTCCGAAAAGCGTAACCGAATCGTGGTACTATCTTCCAACCATGCGTTTTGTATCCACGGTAACAACGTATCACGAAACAGTCCTGAGACCGCATTTACTCGGCCTGGCGTTCCGCCGGTGGCATTTGTGCTGGCCAACCAGTTCTCTTCGTTGTAGCAAAGAAATGATGTGTCAATACGTTCCACGGTCCAGCCGCCATCGTCCTTGGAGGCATCGCGATACGTGCGGTCGGAAAAAACGACTTTATCGATAAGTACTCCTGCCACATCGGAAAGAACCAGTTGATCTCCTACGTCATTGTTCAACGCCGGAAATCCGGTAAGTCCAATGATAAAGCCTCGTCCTGTAAATAATACGGTATCATCCTTCGCCGAAACAATACCATAGGTTTTAGGAGGAAGTTGACAACGAATAGGGAAACGAGCTGTTGTAGCGCCATCGCTTATCGACCAACCCGCCAAAGAGACCGTATCTTCCGTGCGATTGTAAAGTTCTACGAATTCCACCGGAGGAAGTAGCGCATCAACATCGGGTTCAAAGTAAACCTCACTGAATATAACGGCATGCGGCAAAACGGCTGGTAGTGGCGTCGTATCCACTACCAGCGGTCCTACATAAAAATCATCAACATAAAATCGTGTCGTATTCGCTGACGTATACGTACAGGAAATCCCGGTCCAGCCGGATTGAGAATACATACCTTCGGCGCCCAGTGCGACCTGGTGATAGACAGCAACTCCGGCAGTGTCCAAAAAAATTCTCCACACTCCTACGTCATCCCGCGTGACTTTCACTCCCAAGGAAAAGGCGGAAGCAATCTGTCCATTCGTACCACGGCATACGGAAACATAATTGCTGCCATCTTGCCGGAATAGTTCGACGGCATCATTTGACAGCGCTTCGCCGAATTGTAAAAAATAGCCGTTGCCGGAAAAATCATCACGGTCCGAAACCAGGTAGACTCTGGCGTAATTGGAGGATGAGGGTGAAAACGCCAACTGCAAGGTAAAACGCCATTCCACATTGGATAAGTCTGCCAATGGAACAGCCGCTGACAGCCGGCTGGTGGATGGATCTGTTGCCTGCAACTGCAACTGGCCGGAACTGTTTACCATAAAATCCGCAGTATCTCCTATCCAGGCGGGATTTGAAAGAAATTCTCCGTCCGAGAAGTCATCCGTCCATTGGGCAAAAACATCGACCCAACTACAGCAGAAGAACAAGAACAACACCAGTTTTTGCACGGGTAAGTAATTAACGGTGCGAAGAAACAGGCTGTTGATTTCTGCTGCAACCAACAGGTGCGGGATCAGTAAAAATCCTGCTTATTTGTACCCTGTAAAAATCAAACTCATGAAAGTTGCTGTCGTTGGCGCTACCGGACTTGTAGGAACCACCATGTTGCGCGTTTTGGAAGAGCGTAAGTTTCCGGTCACCGAACTGATTCCCGTCGCTACAGAGCGATCCGTAGGTAAAGAAGTTTCCTTTGCCGGAAAATCATGGAAAGTAGTTTCCGCTGCTGATGCTATTTTACAAAAACCGGCAGTCGCTTTATTTTCTGCCGGTGGCAACACGTCGCTAGAGTGGGCTCCAAAATTTGCGGAGGCCGGCATCACCGTAATCGACAATTCATCGGCATGGAGAATGGATCCGACCAAGTGTCTGGTCGTTCCCGAAATCAATGCCGACATACTAACAGCAAACGATAAGATTATCGCCAACCCGAACTGCTCGACGATTCAGATGGTTATGGCGCTGGAACCGCTGCACAAACAATACGGAATTTCCAGAATCATCGTATCCACGTATCAATCGGTTTCCGGTACAGGGAAAAAAGCGATCGATCAGTTGATGAACGAACGTAAGGGTGTACCGGGAGAAATGGCTTATCGTTATCAGATCGATTTGAATGTATTACCGCAAATCGATTCCTTTTTGGAAAACGGTTATACCAAAGAAGAGATGAAAATGGTGAATGAAACGCGAAAGATTCTGCGCGATGATTCGATTCGTATCACCTCTACCACGGTGCGCGTTCCGGTAAAAGGTGGACACAGCGAGTCCGTAAATGTGGAATTCAAACGCGACTTTGAGCTGACCGATGTGCGCCGTTTACTGTCTCAAATGCCGGGAGTAGTTGTCGTAGATGATCCCGGTAATCAGCAATATCCAATGCCGCTCGATGCTGAGGGTAAAGACGAAGTTTTCGTCGGAAGATTACGACGTGATGAGTCGCAACCAAATTCGTTGAACTTATGGATCGTGGCCGACAACTTACGAAAAGGAGCCGCCACCAATGCCATTCAGATTGCAGAGCATCTGATGACTAAAGGACTGCTAGGTTAATCGACCTGAAATTCCATACGGATCGTAATACTTGCCGTCTTTTCCCGCGATTCCGTATTGAACGCACCGCCGTAACTGTAATCTTCGTTAGAATTCTGACCGGTGATCTGAAAAACACCCATAGTCGCTTTTCGCACTTTATCGATTTCACTTCCGCTGTTCGTAGCAATGGTCTCTGCCCGCTTACGCGCATCCTCTGCCGCTTTGGCCAGCAGGTCCAGCTTCAAATCGGCAAGTTTAGTGTAGTAATACGCCGGCTGACTGGAATAAAATTCTATACCCTGCTCGATCAACTCAGTAACCTCACGAGAAATGGCTTCTACTTTGTCGATGTTTTTCGATTCAACAGTAACGGATTGTATCAGGTTATAGCCGGTAAATTCCATTCCGGTCTGCCGTCCATTTTCATCGTAGGTATAATTGAACTGTTTATCGATACCAATAGCGGAAAAGACCAACTCTTTATCGGACAATCCTTTTCCGATAAGATACTTTCGCAGGTTGTTCTCATCAGCTTTCAGTTGCGCATACGCGGTACGCAAATCGAGATTTTTACGGGAATAGTTGCCACTCCATACGACAAGGTCGCTCGAGAAATCCTTGGCGGCAAGTCCGGTTACAGAAATAGTCTCCTGTGTTTTGAATCGGTAATTCCAGGAATCACCTAGCAGCCACGCTGTAGCTATAATGGCGAGTGAAAGGACTGCGGTACCTATGTGATTTTTCATCGGAAAACAATAACGTTGTCCGAAGGTAATTATTTTATCAAAATGGAAATCAGACCCCGAAGGTGCTCCGGTAATTCAGATAAGCTCGCTGCGAAATAGTAGCGATAACCTCTGAAAGGTCTTTGAGGTTGGAGCCGGAACTCATTACTCCTAAAAGGTAAGGCTGACCATCCAGATAAACGATGCCATACTCGTGAAGTTGTGCTGTGTTTCCTAGAATCCGCTCCCCGAACTTGTGGGCAACTACCATTGGACGATCAAGTCCGGCTACGATCCCC
>CAINVI010000229.1 GCA_903854075.1 Candidatus Pollutiaquabacter sp.
AACCGTATGTATGATGTATCGCAGAAGTTCTACCAATTGCTTTTGGAGAAAAAAATAGAATTCTCCATTTCGCGTGCCGGTATTATCTCCAATAATATCACGCTGGAAAAAGCTGTTCCTACCCTCTCTCCGATTTCCCCTAACCGCAAATTGGTAATTGCAGGAAGCTTGCTAGCCGGTATCATCATTGGGTTTTTATTCATCTTCATCAAGTATCTTTTTTATAACGAAATTACTTCGCTGGAAGAGATCAATCAGTACACCGATGCGGCTTTGTTGGGTATTATCCCGACGTATAAATATGATATTCCGGTCTCCCAATTGCTGGTGGACAAGAATCCGAAATCCGGCATTTCAGAATCCTTCAGGTCCGTTCGGACGAATTTACAATTCATCAATAATGAAGAGCGTGCTCAGCTGATTGCCATCACATCGACGATCTCCGGTGAGGGTAAAACCTTTATCGCGATTAACCTCGGCGGTGTTATTGCGTTCTCCGAAAAGCGTGTTATTATTATTGACCTTGATATGCGGAAACCCAAAATCCACTTGGGTTTCAATGTCGAGAACATAAAAGGAATGAGTACGATTCTTATCGGAAAGGACGAAATTGATAATTGCATCAACAAAAGCCACCTGAAGAATCTCGACTTTATTACAGCCGGTCCAATTCCACCGAATCCTTCTGAGCTGATTCTCAGTGAACGAATGGATTCCACCTTGAAATATCTGAAATCCAAATACGATATCGTTATTGTCGACACACCACCTGTTGGTATTGTCACCGATGGTGTTCACATCATCAAGCAAGCCGATTATCCGCTCTACATCATTCGTGCACAATATTCAAAACGGATGTTCATCAATAACATCAACAAATTGATGGAGGAAAATAATGTGCGTCGGATCGCCATTGTGTTGAATGGTGTCGAACAATCTAAGTTCCGATACGGTTATGGCTATGGTTATGGCTATGGCTACGGTTACGGGTATGGCTACGGCTACTACGACGACGAAAAGAAAGTCGATCTAAGTCGCTGGCAAAAGATAAAGTCTTTCTTTAAATCCTAACGTTCGTAATTATTATGCAGTTCACCCGGACGCCAATAGATGGACTTATTCTTATAGAGCCGAAAATTTACCACGATGACCGTGGTAGTTTTCTGGAAAGTTATAATGCAGCGCTGTTCCAACAACACGGCATTCCGGCAGATTTTGTGCAAGACAACCAATCTACGAGCCGTAAGGGCGTTATCCGCGGGCTTCATTTTCAGACGGGTAAACACGCTCAAGGAAAACTAGTTCGCGTCGTAAAAGGAAAAGCCTTAGACGTAGTCGTAGACCTGCGAAAAGAGTCGGCAACATTTGGCCGTCATTTTTCTCTTGAATTGGAAGCAGAAAAAGCCATAATGTTATGGGTTCCGCCCGGATTCGCTCATGGCTTTGAAGCGCTGGAAGAAGACACCGTTTTTCTTTACAAGGTTACTGCACCCTACCACCAGCCGTCTGAAGCCGGCATTCGTTTCGATGATCCCGACTTGAACATCCGATGGAAGACGAATACGCCAATTGTATCCGAAAAAGATAAGATATTACCCGCGTTGCGGGAGTGGAATTCCATCTAGCACCGACCATGCTGAAAGACCTCTACTCGCTTTACGTTTACGGTGTTTTTTTTACGGTATCCATCGTATTTTCTTTTCTGATCAACCGCATCTTCCTGCGTTTTGTACGAACCTTGGGAATACGTAATCAGGATGACACCATTATTCGCTGGGGGACACAATCCAAACCGGCTGTCGGAGGATTTTCTTTCTACATCATCTTCTTACTTTCCATCATCACCTACTCCATCTTCTTCGACGGCAAACAGGTTTTTCTCAGCAAAGAGTTTATCGGTATTCTTTTATCGACCATGCTGGGATTTTTACTAGGCCTTGCCGACGATGCGTACAATACGCGACCCATCCTGAAATTCCTAACACAAGTTACGTGTGGGATAATACTTATGGTATCCGGCACACAAATTTCTATCTCGTACCTGGAACCGGTCAACTACCTGATAACCATTTTCTGGGTTGTAGGGATTATGAACTCCTTGAACATGCTGGACAACATGGATGCGATTACGACCACCGTCTCCATTTCGATCATGTTATCGGCACTGACCGTGCTAATCTTCCATAACGAACTTGATTCCGTCTACTTTATCATTCTGATTGGTGTGATGGCTGCCATGACCGGTTTTCTGTACTTCAACTGGCACCCTTCTAAAATGTATATGGGCGATACCGGCAGTCAGTTCATAGGCGTATTCCTCGCCGCCATCGGCATCAAATTGTTTTGGAACGAAGCTCCACCCAGCGGCGACCTGATCAGCGCCCGCAATTTATTGCTTCCGATGATCGTATTCATCATGCCGATCATCGATACAACTTGTGTAACTATTAATCGTCTGGCCAAAGGCCAATCTCCATTCGTCGGCGGCAAGGACCATACCACTCATGCGTTGGTATACCTGGGATTAAACGATAAACAAGTCGCGATGGTATTCAGCTTTATCACTCTGGTATCTGTGATACTTGTTTTCTTGATTGAAAAATACATCACCATCTGGACCCATCTTTATACGGCTTTGTTCGCCGGTTATTTTTTAGCCCTGATGAGTGTATTTTATTACGCTACCCGGGTTGCTGCGCGGATGCGCCGGGACTAATCAGATCGTTCAACCACCCTGTCAGTTTTCGTACAGCTTTTCCGCGATGACTAATCCGATTTTTCTCTTCCGGAGTTAGCTCGGAGAACGTCCGATTTTCACCGGTTGGTATGAATACAGGATCGTAACCGAATCCAGCTTCGCCGGAGGTCGATTCTGCAATAACACCACTGACTTCTCCTTCAAAAATATCACAGGAAGGTTGAAATTGGTTAGCATTGGTTAATCCCACCACCGTGATTACGGTACGAAAGCGTGCCTTGCGATGATGTTCACCTTTCAGTTCATATAACAACTTGGCAATATTATCAGCAGGGTGTGCATGGCTACCTGCATAGCGGGCCGAATAAACGCCGGGACGGCCACCCAGAGCATCAACCTCCAACCCGGTATCATCTGCAAAGCACGGACAGCCGTATTTATCGAAAATATAGCGGGCCTTTTGCAGGGAATTTTCAGCAAGCGTAGCACCTGTTTCCGGGAGTTCCTCTAAACAGCCGATGTCGGACAGGGATAGCACTTCTATCTCAGGCGGAAAAAGCTGTCGCACCTCGCGCATCTTTCCCTGGTTGTTGGTAGCAAATACGATTCTATGCATAGTATGACCTCTTACAACTGCAAAAAAAGGCAATTATTTCTTATATTTGAAGACAGTAGCCGTATCTGTGGGATACGACGTGATGTTCAATCAACTACTATGAAAACCGCATTGATTACCGGAATCACCGGACAGGATGGCGCCTATCTGGCAGAATTGTTACTGGAGAAGGGCTATGAAGTGCACGGCATCAAACGCCGGAGTTCGCTTTTCAATACGGAGCGAATTGACCACCTCTACCATGATCCACACGAGAAAAATGTCAAGTTAAAGCTCCACTATGGAGATTTGACAGACAGCACGAATCTGATCCGCGTAATTCAGGAAGTACAACCCGATGAGATTTACAACCTTGGTGCGATGTCGCATGTAAAGGTGAGTTTTGAAACGCCGGAATACACGGCTAATGCAGACGGACTCGGACCATTACGTATTCTGGAAGCAGTTCGCTTGCTGGGCTTATCCAAGAAAACCAAAATATATCAAGCTTCTTCGTCTGAACTTTATGGTTTAGTCCAGGAAACGCCGCAAACGGAACGTACTCCGTTTTATCCACGATCACCGTATGCAGTTGCCAAGCTATATGGCTATTGGATTACGGTTAATTACCGTGAAGCCTATGATATGTTTGCCGTAAATGGCATCCTATTCAACCATGAATCTCCATTGCGTGGCGAGACCTTTGTTTCACGTAAAGTTACCCGTGGCGTTGCCAGGATAGCACTCGGACTTCAAAATCAATTGTACATGGGAAACCTGGATGCCAAACGCGACTGGGGCCATGCCAAAGATTATGTGGAAGCTATGTGGTTGATGTTGCAACAAGAAAAGCCCGAAGATTTTGTCATTGCTACCGGTAAAACGACCTCTGTTAGAGAATTCATTATCCGGGCTTTCCGCGAAGCGGGAATGGAAATCGAATTCAGCGGAACAGGTACGGACGAAAAAGGAAAGTTGGTCTCCTGTTCGCGTAAGGACTGCAAACTCAAAACCGGAGATATCGTTGTTCAAATTGATCCACGCTATTTCCGTCCATCAGAAGTAGAGATATTACTCGGTGATGCCCAAAAAGCGTATGAAAAGCTGAACTGGAAACCCAAATACGATCTTGATGCGTTGATCAAAGAAATGGTTAACGCTGACCTGGAACTTTTTTCTAAAGAC
>CAINVI010000230.1 GCA_903854075.1 Candidatus Pollutiaquabacter sp.
CGTCCGGGGCTTTATCACCACCTCCGGATAAAAACGAAGGTCTTCGGTATAATCGTGAGCGTGATTAGCCAGCACTTCTCGGTCTGTAAAGACGAAAGACTCACCAACTATGCTGCGTAACGCAGTCACATGACGATCCGAGATTTTCTGAAAACTATTTTTTTCCACCGGTTTGAGGTAAGTTTTTAAGGTAAGTAGATAACGCTGCTGTATCGAAACGATAATTGATTACGGAAATAGTCCCATTGGCTTCACCGACATCGTCGCCGACGAAATAGACTTGGTCCCCATCTACTACGATATCGCGTATGTATGAAATTCCATGAATCGTTGAATCAACGAATTGATAAAGGTATCCGTCATTCCGGTCGGGAATGGCAAAAGATGGCTGCAATGTTCCTTCTTCAGAAAATAATTTCGATCCTATCAGCAAGCGAAAATTTTTCTGTGGCAATAGCCGGTAGAAATAATTTCCGGAATGAAATTTACGATCGAACAAAGTGCGGCCGTCCGCATCTGCAAATTGGAGCAAGATCCCTCCGGACTCTTGCAAGGAATAATCCGTGAAAACGGCGGAGACCTGTGCACTAGAAACATCGGTATAAATACGCTCCGCCATGCAATCGGCGGTACCACAACCGAAAATCATTTCCTGAATAAGTACACCATCGCGGGTGAATTTCAGCAATGGAAGATCAGCCCGTTCACCGGCATGATTGACATATCCGGAAACATAAGCGCCGGCCGAATCGTCCAGTGTAATGCAACGACCGGCATCGTTATCAGAGCGTCGACCATCGTAACGATGCAACCATTGGAGATTTCCGGCTGAGTCGTGCTTCATAACGAGCAAATCACTGGAATGAAGTCCGCCATTGACAATTCCTGTTGAGTAAAAATTACAGGAATCATCTACTGCAATTCCGTTGGCCTGATCCAATTCAAGTGTAGCATAGGTTCTGTACCAATAGAGTTCGCCGGAAGGCAGAAACCGAAGCACGGCGTAGTTAATACCCGAATCCGGACTGGTGACATAACCGGCGATACCCGGATAGCCAGCACCATCTACGGTCAACGCGGATGGCATATCAAACTTTCCGGCAAACAAACCAAAAGTCTCTTTATGCTGTACACTTCCATTGGCAGCAACTTTCACCAACAGGATATCGGTATCGTCGTAACGCGTCCTGGTGTGGCCGCACACCCAGATATTGTTTTTTGCATCAATGGCCAGGTCAACCGGACGGTCATCAGTATGCGCAGGCCCGTCGATAATTCGTCGCCAGCGCTCCTGTCCGGAAGGATCCAGTTTTATGACCATCATGTCGCCGGTGGAATCCGGCTGCCAGGTGTAGCAAAGCACCACCACATTTTTATCGCTGTCCAGTCGGGCACAGATAGCCTTATTAGCCGTGTTTAAAGCAGCCTTGGAGTGCGATTTCCACCGTTGCTCGATTTGGGCATTAACAATGGGATTGATGTGCAGAAAAAGGAAAAAAACGAGTAACCACGAGGTCCAATCCGATCTCCGCAGCTCCTTTTTCGGGTGAAAAAAGGCTAAAAAACGATCATTTTTGGGTTTAATGAGGCTATTCATCGAAAAGCTGGCATACCAGTCGTTCTGACATTTATTGCAGCAGTTTAGCTCAAAAATAACGAAGTAAGTGGACTTATCACGTCCTTGTTCAGCGTTTTTTGTTCACAATTAGCCTGCGCTTGGCAGAGGTTATTACCTTTGTTCCACCATTTAAAACAGCAATTATGGAATTGACAGGAACTTTAAAACTGAAGCGTGACGAGCAAGTCGTGAACGACCGCTTCCGCAAACGTGAATTCGTATTGACCGTCGATGATCGCGGTTATCAGCAGTTCATCAGCTTTATTTGCACGCAAGACAAGTGCGACATGTTGAACGATATCAACGAAGGAGACACCATTACCGTACTCTTCAATGTGAAGGGTCGCGAGTGGATCAGTCCTCAGCGTGAAGTGAAATATTTCAATTCACTGGAAGCCTGGCGAATCAACAAGGGCGGCAGCAGTAGCAGCAGTCGTGGTGGGCAAGCCGAACCTCAGGAATACTACAATCAGGCGCCACCGGCCGGTAATGACGATCTTCCTTTTTGATCGACTTCCATAATGAGACATAAAAAAACCCGGGCTTTCGTCCGGGTTTTTCTTTGATGGCAGGTTCGGTTTAATGAACGTGTCCGTGATCCAGTTCTTCCGGGGAAGCGGCACGCACTTCGAGCACTTCGCCACTGAAATGAAGCGTATGGTCGGCAAGCGGATGGTTGAAATCCATTTTTACCATGGTATCGTCATAAGAGACCACTTTACCATTCATGGTATTACCTTGTCCGTCTGACATCGGAAGGATGTTATCGACTTTAAGCAAATTGAAATCAACGACACCTTCCACTTTGAAGATATCTATCGGAAGAGCGACAATCGCATCTTCATCGGCTGTGCCGTAAGCATCTTCCGGTGCAATAGAGAAGGAAAACGCGTCGCCGGTTGATTTACCAACCAGTCCGTGCTCGAAACCCGGGATCATCATTCCCACACCGTACATGAATTTGAGGGGATTTGATGCATCGGCCGTTTCGATATGCTTTTGCTCCTCCTGCGGAAGGTTGGCGTGTAACTTATACGTTACCGTTACAACCGAGTTTTCAGTAATGTTCATTTAGGTTATAATTTACACAAAGATAAGGAAAAAGCCTGAACTGCCGGCTTTCTGCTAACACGTAGACGCCGATCGGCAGTAACAAAATCACTCATAATCGCCTATTGGACGGTTGGACAGCCCGAAATTCGACGTAAGATTTGTCGAATAGCCTCTCCCGAACTGGCCTCCATCCTACCACGCTGAATGACCAAATCGTTGTTGGCATTTTCACTAAGTGCGTAGCGGAAAACAAAGGGAGCATCTGGCTTGTACCATCCACCAGTTTGACCAAAACGAAGATCATTAAGCACCACCGTAGAATCCATGCTTGACAGGGAATAAAAACCTTCTGAGAAGCGAATCAACTGCTTCACTTCGTGCAGATCCCGGTAAGGTATCAGCAACGAATCGTTGCGAGAAACATAATGCATCGGGGATACTTCACACTCATCTAAAATACTGCGATAGCCCAAATAATAACCCTCGTCTGTTTTCCCAACGATATACCAAAGGAAATTATTGAGCGGCGTAGGTGTCGTAAAGTAATCAACGGTCGTGATCCGCTGAGATTTGAAAGCATCCCTGGCTGCCTGATCAACATCTATTTTGTTACGCAAAGCAAATCCCACGTATATTAGATTCAATAGAATGGCGAAACGTTGCCAGAAGACTCTTCGGGGATGATGTTTACTGATTGCCATAAGGATGATTGCCACCAGTAAAAAGGGAAGCGTATATAGCAGATCAGCCACGAAGATAAGATTCATTGATACCCGATCGTGACTAAATGGCTCAAACCACGCTGTGCCGTAGGCGGTAAAGGCATCAATACCGATATGAATGAATAGATTACTTCCAAAAAGCAGCAGCCAATCGTTAAATAGGATGTTGTGTCGAATGAAACGCCGATGAAAAAACCACGATAACAATGGCGTTGCCAACACAGCAAAGAGAATGGAATGCGTAAAACCACGATGAGCCAACAAACTGTCTGCCTGACTCATCCATAACGATGTAACGACATCAATGTCCGGGAGATTGTTAGCCAATGCGCCCCAAAGCATGGCCTTTTTTCCCATTTTTTTACCAGCCACAGCATCACCGATACATGCGCCTATTACAGTGTGGGTTAGTGAATCCATGTTTGAACGTGTAGCAATAACAACTCCATACTCATTTTTTCAATTACTACTTATTTGCCGCCTCTTTCATTTTTGAATACGCGAATTCGCGATTAGATGCGGCCGATTTATTTTGGGGATCTAGTTGAAGTGTCTTTGTAAAGTCATCAGCTGCCAAGTCCCATTGATTCATACTACCATACGCTAAACCGCGATTATAATATAAATTTGAATTACTGCTGGTTGTGGAAATTGCTTTAGAATAGTCAGCAATCGCCTCTTTCCACATTTTTTTATTTGAATAAATTAATCCTCGGTTATAATAAAGCTCTGGCCGCTGTAAATAGATGAGCGCTTTTGAATAATCTGCGAGGGCCTTATCCTGATCATTTAAATAATAGAAACACACGCCTCTGCCATAGTATGCATCTGCATAAGTAGAATCCACTTTAATGGCCAACGTATAATTCTCCAGCGATTTGTCTTTTTGTCCCGTTGCCCAAAACGCAATACCCAGGTTATAATAAGCTGCTGCATGGTAGTTAGGTTCTAGCTCGTTTACTTTAGTAAATGCGGCTATTGCTTTATCCCATTTTTGCAACTTTCCATACGCATAGCCAAGATTAATAAGTGGTCGGGCTTTTTTAGGCGACTTACTATTAGCATCTGACCAAAGAGAAATATCGTCTTTCCATACTCTATTACGTTGAATCGCAAGTACAGTATTACTTCCCACCAAGAATAGAAACAATAAAGCAGCTACGTTTTTATTCCTAGGATAAAGGAATTGAAAGATCAGACAAGTGAGGATTAAAAAATATCCAAATGAAGGAATATAAGTTCGATGCTCAAATATAACATCTGAAATAGGTATTATACTTGATTCGATTGACAATGTTAAAAAAAACCAGAAAATACCAAAAGATATAATTCTGTTTTTATCATATAGGTAAATGGCAAGTCCCGCTAAAAGCAAAAGGATAATTCCACAAACTAATGTCGTTCCATCAAAAAGGCTATTTGAAATTGGGAAATCGTAATCTAAATTTTGATTGATTGGCAAGAGTAGCAATTAAATATACTCTACAATTACACTTAGCTGCGTGAAAAAATAATTAGACGAAGTTATGGTAG
>CAINVI010000231.1 GCA_903854075.1 Candidatus Pollutiaquabacter sp.
CCGGGAAACTCGTGCAGTCAATTACGCCAAATAATTACGAATCAATCATTAAAAGTCCTTTCCGTACGTTCGGAAAGGACTTTTTACTAACTGTATATTCGTCCAGGTGATTGATCGGATTTCCATATTCATCAGGGAGACACTCCAGTCAACAGTGTTCAGGAATTTTATGCTCTATAGTTTAGGAGCATTTGTACTACGCGGTGTTTCTTTTTTTCTGATTCCAATCTACACCCGATACCTCGTACCTGCTGAGTACGGGAAGTTGGAATTGTTAAACACTTTCGCTTCGACACTTGAAATTGTCTTTTCGCTGGGACTATTCCAGGTGTTTTATACGGAATTCTTCAAGAAGGATGAAGAAGGGAAGAAGGAGCTCGTAGATCGTATCATTTCCACTTATTTATCGATTACTACACTGCTTTATGTTGTTTCCGGATTGGTGATCTGGATTTTTCATGAAAGCCTGATGGTTGATGTTGACTTGCTGCTTGTATATGCAGCACTTCTCATTTCTTATCTGAATTTTTTTCAAAACTGTTTTATCATTCTTTTGCGTCTGTACGAGCGAGCACGCTTTCTGACCGTGCTGCAGGTCGGACTTGGTATTGGTTCGGTGCTGATGAACCTTTATTTCATTGTAGGCTTGCGCATAGGTATCGTTGGTATTATCATTTCCAACCTCGCAATTATGGTGGTCTCGAACCTGCTGTCGTTCCGCTTCTATAAACGGATATACGGCAACTTCACCTTTTACCTTAAAAAAACAGATTTCAGCTCGACGCTTTCACTCAGTGTTGTTTTCATTCCGGGAGCATTGGCATTCTGGCTCATGAACAGTGTAAGTCGTTGGGTACTGCTCGAGTTCAGCGGCGTCAGTGAAGTCGGTATATATTCTGTCGCCGTCAAGTTCAGTTCTTTGTTCGATCCGTTGATTATACAGCCGTTTTTAAGTTCGTATAATCCGCGCGCACTGCGCGGCTTTTCAGAAGGTAAATACGACCAGCAGTTCAGCAGACTTTTTCCGCTCATCCTCGTTGGTTTCTTATTGATGGGATTTGTTTTGGCTTATGTAGCCTCCTTCCTGATCGATGTGCAATACCAACAGGCGGTTCAGTTTATTCCGGTGTTGGTGGTGGGCGTAGCCATCAGTTTGATGGCCCAGTTGTCAGGTCTCTTATTGACATTTCGTAGAAAGATTAGTTATACTTTGACGGCTATTTCCGCCGGACTTTTGGTTTCTGCGTTAAGTAATTTTCTGTTGGTGAAAACGTACGGAGGACTAGGTGCTGCGTACGGGACTATTCTTGGAAATCTGGTATGGATGTTGTTGATTCTGATTTTTCACCGTTTCGAAAAACGGAAAATTAATCTTATGAGTACCGGTCAATGAGCCGTTTGGAAAAAATAAAGGAAATTTTCCGCCTGCCGGCGGTAACCGTTCAATTGGGAAACGGTGAAGAAGATTTGAAGCTGTATACAGCTTTTACCAAACGACATCCTCGATTGTTCTTGATTCGCAATAAAACAGTAGGTGTTGGGTTGATTAGTTGCGCTCAATTTCAGGATCCGACTGATTATATTGATTCCGTTAACGGAAAGAATTCGGCTGCCTATTTCTCTCGCAAAGCTTCCCGCGCCGGTTTCCGCTTTACTGTAATGGATGCAAATAAATATACCGATGCAATTCATGAAATTCATCACAGTGCCGGCGAACGTCAAGGGATACCGTTGGATAAAAATTATCTCGATAAAAAAGAGGTGTATCCTTCCGGACCTCGTCATGCTTTTTTCGGAATTTTCAAAGACGATAAGCTCGTAGCCTACTTGTGGATTATAAACTCCGGCCAGTTGTTTATCATGAATCGTATCATGGGTCATGCACAGTATTTAAAGGAAGGGATCATGTATCTGCTGGTTACCTCCTTTGTAGAGCAATTGTTGACTGAGCCCGGTGATCGACAGCGCTACATCATGTATGATACCATGCTGGGTGCTTCGAGCGGATTACGCATGTTCAAAGAGCGATGCGGCTTCCGCCCGTACCGTGTAAAATGGATAACAGCATGATCAGCGCAATGTTCCATCGAATTCGGTCCGATTACTTCCTTTCATCGCGATTGAGGGAATATGAATTGCTATTGCGTACAGCAATAAATAAAGGGTATCAACATCAAACGTTGACCACTTTTTTCCGTGCTCATCTTGCTGGTACGGCTTCATCGTTGCTGTTTCTTCACCGGCATGATATAGATACAGATCCGGATACAGCGCGTCGGTTTTTTGAAATCGAACAGCGGTTGGGAGTTCGTTCCAGTTTTTACTTCAGAAGGAGTACGTTGGATATTCCATTGATGAAAGAAATTCATGCATATGGCAGCGAAGTAGGTTATCATTACGAGGAACTTGCTACTGTTTGTAAGCGGAAAAATATAACCGATGCGTCGAAAGTAGTGTTGCATTATCCCGAAATAAGGCAGGAATTATCAGATAATTTTAATCAGCTGAAAGATCAGTTGGGCTTTCCAATGACGTCCATAGCTTCGCATGGCGACTTTGCCAACCGTAAGCTGGGAATTCCTAATCATGCTGTCGTTGATGAATTATTGCTGCAATCATTAGGTGTTGAATTGGAGTGTTACGACCAACGGTTGTTGACGGCCTATTCAGTGGCCCTTTCGGATACGTTGGCGCCTCATTTTTATAAACCTTATTCGCCGTTTCAGGCGTTGAATGACAATAATCCGATTATTTTCCTGCTCACCCATCCGCGTCATTGGCACTGCGCGCCATTATGGAATACCCGTGAAAATTTGACCCGATTGATCGAAGGGTGGAAGTTCAGGAACTGATTGCTATGCAAGACAAGAAACATATCTGCCATTGCACTTCGGTGCACAAATCGTCGGATGTACGGATTCTGCTTAAGGAATGCCGCAGTCTTGTCAATGCCGGCTTTCGCGTTTCTCTGGTAGTTGCTGGGGCAGAGGATGAGATAAAGCATGGTGTATCAATATTTGGTGTTCCGAAGAATAGCGGACGCGCAGGGCGTTTCCTCCAAACGGTGAATGCGGTAGTTGCGCGTGCTGCTTCTCTCGGTGCTGATGCGTATCATTTGCACGACCCTGAATTATTGCGTGGTGTAACTACGTTACGTAAAACTGGTGCCAAAGTGGTGTATGATGCGCACGAGGATTTGCCCAAACAAGTATTATCCAAACCCTATATTCCTATATTGTTCCGAGGTGTTGTCGCTGCTTTGGCCGGAATTCTGGAGCGGAGCATGTCGCGTAGACTATCCGGCGTCGTCTGTGCAACGCCAATCATCGCGAATCGTTTCAGTATGTATATTCCGAACACAGTAGCCGTTTGTAATTTCCCCTCCTTGGAAGATATGCCACAGCCGGTTTCATGGGATCAAAAATCGGATGAGGTTTGTTATATCGGAGGAATATTTAAAACGCGTGGTGCTATGGAAATGGTTCGTGCCATGGACGAATTATCCCTGGTACGGCTGAATCTTGCCGGCACATTTTCGCCAATTTCGCTGCGCCAAGAAGTGTCTGCAATGTCAGGCTGGCAACAAGTGAATGAACTTGGATTTCTCGATCGTACAGGCATCCGTTCGGTACTTTCACGATCTAAAGTGGGCTTAGTGCTGTTGCATCCGACCCAAAGCTACACGGAGGCGTTGCCGGTGAAACTTTTTGAATATATGGCGGCTGGTTTGCCGGTAGTTGCATCGGATTTC
>CAINVI010000232.1 GCA_903854075.1 Candidatus Pollutiaquabacter sp.
CTCTTCGACAGCGGCGCGCGTCGCATGCAATGCGTCTTCCACGCGGGCTTTCTTTTCCTTCATTTCGGATTCAGTCGCAGCGCCGACGTTGATGACGGCCACGCCACCGGCGAGCTTCGCCAAACGTTCCTGCAACTTCTCGCGGTCGTAATCGCTCGTGGTCTCGGCGATCTGGCGGCGGATTTGATTCACGCGGCCTTGGATCTCGGAGGACTTGCCGTTGCCTTCAACGATGGTGCAATTCTCTTTGTCCACGACGATGCTCTTCGCACGGCCGAGGTCTTCGAGGGCGAACAAGTCAACGCGGTCGAAACTCTTGACTCACAGGTATTCCACCAAATCTGATTCGGTTATCCGTTGAGAGTTTTTTGTGAATTGGACATCGCAGCCAAATCACGGTTACCGGGCTAGCCTGACCTTGCATCTGGAAATCCCACTGCTTCCCACGGCTGCTTGGGCTGATTTGATAGGTAATATCTTCTGGTTTGAATTGCTCCCAAGCGGCACTTAAGGAATTGGGGCGACTTCCGGGACAAATCAAAATCATTGGAGCAAGATAGCCCCGTAGTTCCATTAAATTTGGGGGAATTAGTCCGTTATGATCGACCGCCCAACGCTCGGCTGCGATATTGATCTCACACATTTGATTACAACAGCGGTAAGTTTCCAATTGTAGGTCCGTATATGTAGGTGGTTCATTCGTGTCACCGTTGGGAAGGCCAAGGTCGGAGGAAAGAAGTGTATTTCCCGGATCAAACAACTTTTCAGCCTCAACGTTTGGCAGCGATAGCGGAACTGCGGTTGCTCCATTCGAGGACGAATTAGAGGGCGCAATTAATGTTGAATCGCCCTGCCTTATTGGTTCAATTACTTCGGGATTTGACTCCGCTAAGTCAATATTATTAGAGAGGTCAGTGCTTGCACGGCTCTGGAGTAATTCTTCAAACTTTAGCGCGATTTGCTCTTTATCCAATACGGCCTTTTGGACACGCGCACGTTCGCGAAACCACCCGCCAAACGCTAAAAACAAAAGAAATGCACACGCCAACCTGATCCAAAAACTTGCTCTCATGAAAAGAATTATCACTCGCACCACTTAGGAAGCAAGCATTGCAAGAATCCACGCTCGCCAAAAAACAGCCTTTTTCTGTTCGTTAAATCCGTTGACATGGCCTGTCCTTACGGTTGCAATAGCATCAACGAATCCACTGCCAAAGATGCAAGCCGACACCAACATTAAATTCACAGGCTACCTGCTCTGTTTGCTGATTGCGGGGGCAACAAGTGTATTTGGGGCGACTGTTCGCTTTCACGCGGAGGGGGAAATTGTTTCATCTGCCAAGTTTCCTCTTCAAAAAGGTGTCTCTTCCAACACGGTTACTCGGTTCCAAGTTGATTTTGATTCATGTAATTGGCGAATCCGAACTGAACGCAAGGCGGCGAGATATGAATTCAGATTTGATGTGGGCAGTTCAGGCTCAGACATTTTTTCGGTGACATATCTGCGGTCGGACACACTGAAAAATTGGACACCAAGTGCATCATCCGCACGCCCGGGGCCAATACCTTTTGTGCTTGGAGAGCCGATGATTCAATTGCTGTGGGTGGCATTCGTGTCTCAGTGCCAATTCCCTTCCAACGGGCTTCAACTACAGCCGAAAATCTTTTTCCCTTACTCGCCCGACCTTAACAACGCGAATTTCAAACTTCCGATGGACGTCAAAAGAAACAACGAATCGGCATTTTTCCTTTCAAGCCTCACCATGTTTATGGATGGTTCGTGGCGTTCTTGGGACGAACCTCGCGACGCCTGGGTGCGACCTCCGTCTATGAAACATTTGCCACCGCCGTACGAGAATGGTTACACGAATTACATGTACCAAGTTCACAATTTTGAATTAACGGAAAGTTTCGCATTCCCCCAGAAATTCAGTTTTACATCGTATCAAATGAGACAAAATGCCGCCACTTCTGCTGAATTGGATGTGGTCAGCACGTTGGAGGGACAAGTCTCAAGATTCGAATTGAAGACTGAACCCCCATCGCTTATTCCCGAAATTCCCACAGGACTTCCCGTGGCAGAAGAGCGGTTTATTTGGGATGAACAACCAGTCTTCTCGTTTTTACATCAATCGGTCGGAAGATGGTTGTCAAAAAATGAGGTGAAGAAGCTTCCAGCTTATGAAAAGCAACTGCACAGACAACAAAGCCAGAAAAAATTAATTGAATCACGACCGGCAGGGCTGAACCAATCGAGTTCAACCGCCACGACAAATGCCAAAAAAAGAATGGTTCTTGTTTACATGGCGTTGTCTACACTCATACCGATTTTCTTCGTTGGGCGAAAATACTTGGCGAAGAAAAACCACTAATAACAAAAGGAAAGAAAGTTATTATGAAAACAATAAAGCAGTGGAAAACGATCAGCTTGCTCATGGGAGTTGTTCTAACAATAGTAACCACATGTTTCAAAGTCTACGCATGCAATACTACAGCTTCTAATACTTCGGAAAAACCTGCTGGACCGTGTAGCAGTGAACACAACGATCCGGATGGTAACCCAGCTTGCAGATATCAGGGAGGAGCAGCAAATTTTTGGTGTATTGGAACCAGTGCAGAAACCGAATGTGTAGAGGATGGCTTTTATTCAGCACCCATAATAGTTTGGGAATATTATGGTTCTTGCGTCAATGGAGTCTGCAATTACAACGTGACTGTTGGCGGCGGCGGGGATGACGAAATTTCTTGGCCAGATGGTCATAAATTATATTCAGACGCTCCGTGCCCACAAGGTTAGCAATTAGTTTCTACAAAAAAGCCCGGTCAGTTTCCTGACCGGGCTTTGTGAATTTATTTTCTAATCAGCAACTTAGTAGCCGCCCATGCCGCCCATGTCACCGCCGCCATGACCGCCGTGGCCGCCGCCCGCTGCGGGTTTGTCCTTCTCAGGAATCTCAGTGATGAGGCATTCCGTGGTCAGGAGCAGGCCGGAGATCGAGGCCGCGTGCTGGAGCGCGCTGCGAGTGACCTTCTTCGGATCAACCACGGTGCCTGATATGTCGCCTTCCGAAATGCGGACTTTCTTAATGATCTTATTTGCCCGATTGAGCATCAAAACCCAGAATTCTTCGTAAGGCAGATCTCCCATGATGGAATGAAAGATACGATAGGCATCCATGCTGGACTTAATCTTGTCGCGAATGATGCC
>CAINVI010000233.1 GCA_903854075.1 Candidatus Pollutiaquabacter sp.
CAGATCAAGGCGATCGCCGCGCTCGTCATCAGTAAAAAGGTAATAACGCCCAGCAGATTGGAATACCAACGATTGGTGAAATCACCCATGATTGTTGCATTATTAGAAATATGCAGAATAATCACAATCATTATAGGAGAAGTAAGTCCATACAATACCGCTGTATACAATAGCGACTGGACGGGAGATATTCCAATAAAATTGATGAGTAGCGCCACAAAAACAGCACAAATCATGACAACATAAAATCCTTTTGCTTCGTGAAATTTCTTATCCAGTCCTTCCGTCCAACCAAACGTTTCCGACGTAATATAGGATAATGAACCAGCCAGTACTGGAATTGCTAAAAATCCGGTGCCAATAATACCGATGGCAAACAACCAATAAGCGTTAGCGCCCGCAAGTGGCAACAGTGCACGTGCTGCTTGTTCGACGGTTTCAATTTGAGTAATTCCGTTGGGGTGAAGAATAGCACCGGTAGTCAGCATGATGAAAAACATTACCAGACAAGAGAAAAGCATGCCAAAATCCACATCGGTCCGCATTTCAGAAAGCATTTTCTTATCGACCACCAGACTGCGCTGTTGCTTCTCCTCGACTTCCATACTGGTTTGCCAAAAAAACATATACGGAGAAATCGTAGTTCCCAGCACCGCTACCAAAATCAGCAGATAAGATTTATCCATTTGCAAATCAGGAAACACTGCACTTTCTAAAACATCAAGCCAGTCTACTCCCACCAGAAAAGGAACAATCAAGTAGCTGAACAAAGCCAGACAAAGCCATTTGAGTAATCGAGCCAGTTTGCGATATGGCAAATAAATAATGAACAAGAGCAGCAGTACAGTAAAAAAAGCGGAAAAAATTCCAGCATGAATTTCCGGAAAAAGCAAGTTGGCAACAGCTCCCATTCCGGCAATGTCTGCTCCTATATTCAGCGTAATAGCCGGAAAACAAGCTAAAATCATCAGGTAAAGTAATGACTTCGAATAATACTTCTTGAGCACACCGGTGAGGCCGGAAGAAGTCACTAATCCGATACGTGCACACATCTCCTGCATGGATGCCATTAGCGGAAAAGTGAACCAAGCCGTCCATAACGTAGCAAAACCGAATGCAGCACCGGCCTGGCTATACGTCGCTATTCCTGACGGATCATCGTCGCTGGCGCCGGTAACAAGTCCAGGACCAATCTTGTCTATGAAAGACTGATTATGTTGAATTCCGTCCGGCATACTATTAGTTTAGTGAATTACACCCGTCCCAAAAGGGAGATCTTGCGTTTTATACCCGTACAAATCTTAAAAAGAATGTGGTACAAAAAGGTGATTTTTATCATATCAAAAGAACAATAAATAAGTACATTTATTCAAAAATAGCGCTTTTAATCCTTTTGTGAGTACAAATCCTACACCAACCATCAAGTTGAACAGTTTTAGAAAAGGCTTACTGACTTTTCTGGAAGAAGTCGGAGCTGTTACACAATTTGCCGGAAGGTTCTTCTCGCAAGGATTCAAACCCCCGTATGAATGGCGGGAAGTCATTCAACAGTGCTATGAAATCGGCTATCGTTCCCTACCACTGGTAGGAATCACCTCCTTCATTATCGGACTCGTACTAACTCTTCAGTCGCGCCCTACACTGGTAGAATTCGGTGCAGAAGCATGGCTTCCGGCAATGGTTGGCATTTCCATCATCCGGGAAATCGGTCCCGTCATCACCGCGCTGATCTGTGCCGGGAAAATCGGTTCCGGCATCGGTGCTGAGCTAGGTTCTATGCGCGTTACCGAACAAATCGATGCCATGGAGGTGTCGGGAACCAATCCGTTTAAATTTATTGTGACTACACGAATGTGGGCAACAACCTTGATGGTACCTATTCTGGTGATTCTTGGCGACGGCATTGCCCTATACGGCGCCTATCTGGCTGTGAATCTGAAAGGCGGCATTAGCTTGACCTTATTTTTTCATCAAGTATTTGCCTCCACAGAATTCAGCGATGCCATCCCATCGATCATAAAGTCCTACTTTTTCGGGTTTGCCATTGGACTTGTTGGTTGTTTCAAGGGATATCATTCCAAAAAGGGAACAGAAGGCGTAGGTCGCTCGGCCAACAGTGCGGTGGTAGTAGCCTCGTTGCTAATTTTCATCATCGATTTGATTGCTGTGCAAATCACCGAACTATTTGGCCTGCTCTGAAAATCATGGAAATCGCAACGTCGAACGGGCCGGTCATTGACATCCGCCATCTGAAAAAATCATTCGGCAGTAATCACGTATTGACGGATTTCAACCTTTCCGTCAACAAGGGGGAAAATGTAGTAGTACTGGGAAAATCAGGTTGTGGAAAATCAGTATTGATCAAATGTATCGTCGGCTTGCTACCTTACGACCAAGGGTCAATCCGCTTGTTCGGAAAAGAAGTATCCGCTATGAGTCAAAAGGAACTGGATCATTTTCGTTCTCGTATCGGCTTTGTCTTTCAAAGTAGCGCGTTATACGACAGCATGACGGTAGGCGAAAACCTCGAATTCCCGCTACGACACCACGGTAAAGAAAAAACGAAAGCAGAAACCCGAGCTATCATCGAAGAAACACTGGCCAACGTAGGCTTATCGCACGCTATTGACCTTATGCCTGTAGAATTATCAGGAGGCATGAGAAAACGAATCGGACTTGCACGAGCACTTGTGCTAAAGCCGGAAATCATGTTGTATGATGAACCAACTACAGGCCTTGACCCAGTCACCGGTAAAGAAATAAGTCAGCTCATGCTGCAAATGCAGGAAAAATATCACACTACCTCGATTATCATTTCACACGACATGAACTGCTCCCGAATGACAGCCAATCGGATGACCGTAATGATCAATGGCATCAATTATGCAGACGGCACTTTCGAACAACTAAAATCATCGGCAGACGCCAATGTCAATTCTTTCTTTGAATTCACCGCGCCATGAATACGGAATCACAACACAAAATAAAACTAGGTATTTTTGTTATCGCAGGTTCATTGCTGCTGATACTAGGTTTATATATGATCGGGAAAAACAAAAATATTTTCGGTCGTACAATCACCATTACCGCCTACTTTGACAACATTAGCGGATTGCAGCCCGGCAATAATGTGCGCTATTCCGGCATTGACATTGGCACTGTGGACGGCGTACGTATTCTCAACGATAGCACCATCGAAGTTAGTATGAACATTAAAGACGAAATGGTAGAAATCGTACGAATGAATTCTTTTGCTTCGATTGGGACAGACGGTCTTATGGGAAATAAGCTAATCAACATCGATCCCGGAACTGCTGATGCTCCGAAGATCGAAGACGGAAGCACCATTCCGAGTATCAAATCGGTGGACACCGAAAAAATGCTGCGCACATTAGAATCTACGAACCTGAATGTAGAACATATCACCGCCAATCTCATTGAAATCACCAATAATATCAACCAAAGCCGTGGCACACTTTACACCATGCTGATGGATACTTCCCTGGCAACGAGCCTTCACAGTACGTTAGCGAATATCGAAGACATATCGGTGAACATCAATCACTTTTCCTACGGATTATCACAAATGAGTACAGACATCCGTAAAGGAAAAGGTGCAATCGGCGCCTTGGTGAATGACACAGGTGCTGTCGCTGAAAACTTGACGGCTACCATGGAACATCTGCACCATTCGAGTGAAAAAATCGACGTGGCGGCCACACAATTGAACGACTTGTTAACGTCATTAAAAAATGGCAATGGACCTGCCGGTGCGTTAATCAGCGACTCGATAATGGCAGGACAATTGCGCCGTTCCATCACGTATATTGATTCCAGTGCAATGAATTTCAATATGAATATGGAAGCATTAAAACAGAGCTTTTTGACAAGACGCTATTTTAAAAATAAAGAGAAATCTAAGTAAGGAATTATATAATGGAATCCAACCACTCACTCCGTTTACAGCCGTTCATCCATCTTCTATTGCTTATTTTGCTGATTGGCATCTTACTGAATCTCGGTAAAAGTATTTTCATTCCATTGAGCTTTTCCTTACTTATCAGCTTTCTGCTCTACCCTATTTGCCAATGGATGGAGAGTAAGGGAACACCACGTGCACTTGCTATTGGTGCAAACCTCCTTGGACTTACTGTTTTACTCCTAGGAATCACCTACCTACTGGTGAGCCAGTTCGCTCAATTTGCTTCTGATTGGCCGGTGCTTAAATCCAAACTCACCCTTACCTACGATCAGCTGCAGCGAAATATCGAATCACGGACCGGAATTACGCTGTTGGAACAAGATGCCTGGCTAAAAGAAACAATGTCCGGCTCATCGGGGAACTTTCTTACTTCTATAAAGGATCTGCTCTACGCTTCCATCATTAATTTAGTATTACTCATCCTTGTGCCGATCTTCGCCGGGCTTGTATTGTACACCCGTGAACGCTGGGTACACGTGCTCTACTTGCTTTTCCCGCGCATTTCTAGAAATGAAATCAAAAGTATTTTAAAAGACACCATCGGTGCTTACTATAATTTTTTCAAAGGAATGGGAATTGTTTACTTGATTGTAGCCTTGCTGAATAGCCTTGGACTATGGATATTAGGAATTCCCCATGCGCTGCTTTTTGGAGTTATCGCTTCTGTTCTGACCTTTATACCTTATGTGGGTATCGTGGTGGCATCGCTACTTCCCATTACCATATCCTGGCTCACCTACGACTCCGTTTGGTATCCGATTGGCGTTATCGCCATCTTCACCTTTGTTCAATACCTCGAAGCTAATTTAATTTTTCCGCTTGCAGTAAGCAGTCGGTTAAGCATTAACACCTTTATCACAATTATCGTGATCTTAGCCGGCGGTATCATCTGGGGCGCTGCCGGTATGATCCTATTTATCCCCTTTATCGCTATTTTAAAACTAGTGGCTGATCGTACAGAAAAACTGAAAACGATTGCGATGATACTAGGAAATGGAAAAGTTGACTAACCTATTTTCAATGAGCCGTGTTGTACTTTGCAATAGCCTTCCGATAGAGAATGAATTCAAGGATGTTGTCAACATCGACATATCCTTTAATTTTCCCCTGCTCGCGAACTATTGCCAGGCCTGTTTTTACCAGTTGTAATTTACCAAACAGTTCTTCCAGGGAGGATTGCGGAGTAGTATCCGCTAATTCACGAGACATGCACGATGCTACAAAAACATCGTGACCATGGCGTTCTATACATTCCATTAGACTATTACGATCCAGCACGCCGACCGGATTACCATCTTGCACCACGACGAATTTAGTGATAGTTGTATCCAATAATCGCTGCATAACTTCCCGCAAGGTAAGCTCTGCTGACACCTCTGCAACCTGACGCATTAACACGTCACCTACAACCGCATCTTTTAGAATGGATCGCGTGGTATAGTATCCGGCTTCCACCTGAGCAGCTACAATTACAAAGAGGCCTATGATTATCAAAAAAGGATTAGCATACAATCCAAGAGCAATCATTCCCAGGGCAATAACCTGACCAACGCGTGCAGCGATTTGCGTCGCTTTAGCATGTTCCATAAAATAACTCAGTAATCCACGCAAGACACGGCCACCATCCATAGGAAATGCTGGAATCAAGTTAAAGAGAACAAGTACTACGTTTGCATAAAAAAAATGTGCCGGCCAATTGGAGACTTCCATCTTACCCAATGCAGCGATGTCCGGCAATGGCCGCTGACTATATACTACCCAATAGACTATAGCAGCAATACACGCATTGACAAACGGGCCAGCTAATGCCACACGAATTTCCTGACCGGGCTTTTCCGGCAAACGCTCCATACGTGCCATTCCACCAATTGGCAGTAGAATAATATCCTTTGTCTTGCAGCCGTAACGGCGCGCCATAAGCGCGTGACCTAATTCATGAAGGACAACAGTAACGAATACTGCTAAAACTAATGCACCCAGCAATATTCCGGAAAAGAAACCGGCTCCTTTCCACCACTCGCTGACCAAAATATAAATCAAAAGTAGCGGGAAGCTCCAATGCACAAATAATTTAATACCTTTTATCGTCAACAGATGTAATGATCCCTTCATGGCAGTATGACTATCAGTACTATTGAAGCTATAAACATACGTAGCGGTAGATGCTGCTATTTTTCAGTATGATAGGTCATCAGTGGCAAATGAGCGTGATAAGCCATACGCTTTGTCATACTGCGCTGCAGCAACTTCTCCGTAAAGGTTCTTCTGCGAATGGTCATGGCTAATAAGTCAGCACCATATTGCTCGACAAAAGCATTAATTCCTTCGTAGATATCCGAATGACCCAGCACTTGAAAAGTTATTTTTCCATATTTAGTTTCTTCTACCAACCTTTCTTTGAACCGCTCGATGGCGTCGACCTCATATACCCGCTGTTCGCCGCCGTGGCTGACATGTAATATGACCACCTCCGCACTAAACTTTCTGGCAAACTCAATAAATGATTGCAAGTGTTGGAAATCACCTTCTTCGTAATCAGTAGCGTAAACCAACCGTTCTAAACGAATCCATTTCGCATTAGATGGGATTGCTATTACCGGGCAGTCTACTGTATCCAGCACTGATGCCGTAATAGTGCCAATAAACGCCTCCCGTAATCCCGAAGCTCCCTTGGTACCCATCACCACAAGATCGGCGGCTGTACGTTTTACC
>CAINVI010000234.1 GCA_903854075.1 Candidatus Pollutiaquabacter sp.
AGCTGGGCAGCGATTGTCCGTTTTTCATCCGCAATAAAGCCGTTTATGCCACAGGTCGCGGCGAAATTTTCGAAGACATCAAGCTTAAGCTGGACGATTACTTTTTCGTACTCGTGAAACCGCGCGTTCACGTCAGCACTGCGGAAGCATATGCCGGTGTCAAACCGCAACGACCCGCTCAACCGCTGAGCGAACTTATCCGAAAACCAATTGACACCTGGAAAACGTCAATTAAAAACGATTTCGAGGAAACGATTCTTGAAAAATATCCAAGCATTCGAAAAATCAAAAGGCGACTTTACGACGAAGGAGCTGTTTACGCTTCCATGAGCGGCAGCGGATCAACCGTCTACGGATTGTTCCGCAAACAAGTCGACCTCCATCTTCATTTTCGCAGCGGAACCGTATGGCAAGGCTTTCCGGAAATCGTTAAGTAACCTTATTCCTCCGGCTGAATAGCTCCGCTGATTACCGAGCTAAACAAATCCTTGAAATGGAAATTGTTTACCAGTCCCTGTTTACTCAACAGCGAAAATGCAGCAAGGCCGTGTAATACCAGCTCCATTAAAAGCACCTTCTCTTCGCCGGCGGCTTTTGGGAACACCCGCTTGACCAGCGCGTCAAGTCCGGTGACTGCAGATAAATTTTTACGACGCAACTCATCACTCTCATCCATCAGCAAATTCAATTCATTGCCGGCCGCAAACCATTCCTGGATTTCAGCAAACGGACTGCCATCTTTTTTCTTCTTGAGTTTTTCAGGGTTGCCAAACTGCTGTGAAAAAACGCTGCGGATGGCTCGCTCTATCAGGTGATGCGCAACTGATTGTGTTCCCTCCTGCTCGCCTTCGTACACCAATTCGATTTTACCGGTGATGGAAGGAATCATGCCGTACAAATCACTGATGCGGGCTGTCGTTGATTTCTCGCTATTGATAACGAGACGGCGCTCAGCAGTACTGTACAGATTTTCGAGGCCGGAAATGCTGAGTCGTGCGGAAACGCCGCTTTTCTGATCAATAAATTCACTGGAACGCGCTTCGAAAGAAACTTGTTCGAGCATATCACGCAATAAGGACGGAACTTGAATAGTGGCCAGCTGCTGCTCGGTAATGCGCGCTTCCTGCTCGGTGATTTGTCGTGCAGTAGAAATATCTTTCGGATAGTGCGTCAGGATCTGGCTTTCAATACGGTCTTTCAACGGCGTCACAATCGATCCACGATTGGTATAATCCTCTGGATTAGCCGTGAAGACGAACTGAATATCCAGCGGCAAACGCAATTTGAAACCGCGGATCTGGATATCTCCCTCCTGCAGAATGTTGAATAAACTGACCTGAATACGCGCTTGCAGATCGGGCAACTCGTTGATAACAAAAATACAGCGGTGCGATCGCGGAATCAGGCCGAAGTGAATCACCCGCTCATCCGAATAATTCAAGCGGAGGTTGGCGGCTTTGATTGGATCAACATCGCCGATCAAATCAGCGACCGATACATCCGGCGTAGCCAGCTTTTCGGCATAACGTTCCTCCCGGTGCAACCATCCGATGGGAAGTTCATCGCCGTGCTCCGCAATTAAGCGCAAGGATTCCTGTGCAATCGGTTGCAGAGGATCATCATGAATTTCTGAGCCTAAGATATACGGAACGTATTCGTCGAGCAACTGGGTCATCAAACGAGCAATCCGTGTCTTGGCCTGGCCGCGCAAACCGAGCAGCAGGATATTATGTCGCGACAAAATAGCACGCTCCAGCTCGGGGATAACCGTATCGTCGTACGCACGGATATCTTCGAACAACCGTTCCTTTTTTTGTAGTTTAAGAATAAGATTATTACGTAACTCCTCTTTGATGGACATCGAACGATAGCCCGATTTTTTTAATTCACCCAGGCTCGTAATTTTAAGGAGCTTTTCCGTTGTCATGGTCTTCATAGCTGATTCGGACTCTTCATGGTCCGTTATTTTTTTCGTTTACGATTATTTTCAAAATCCTCCAGCAGAAACTCACCGAGTCCTTTCAAGGAAGTATAGAAGGCTTTCCCCCCGTTGGCCTCCGAGAAATCGCGGATAAATGTTTTCAGGTAACTGTCTTGTGCTACCATAAAAGTCGTGATCGGAATTTTCAACTTCTTGCACTGCGCAGCGAGGTTCAGGCATTTGTTGACAATAAGACGGTCAAGCCCGAAGCTGTTCTTATAAAGTCGTCCAGCCATCATCATACAACTGGGCTTTCCGTCAGTGATCATGAAGATCTGCTTGTTGGAATTTTTACGGCGGCGCAACAGATCCATCGCCAGCTCCAGTCCGGCCGGCGTGTTGGTATGATAAGGACCGACCTGTAAATAGGGCAAATCTTTCACCTGAATGGGCCAGGATTCATCACCGAAGACGATAATATCAAGCGTATCCTTAGGATATCGGGTTCGTATGAGTTCAGCTAATGCCATGGCCACTCGCTTAGCGGGTGTAATCCGATCCTCACCGTACAAAATCATCGAGTGCGAAATGTCGATCATGAGCACTGTGGAGGTTTGTGCCTTGTATTCCCGCTCCTGCACTTCAAGATCCCTTTCCGTCACATTGAATTCATCAAGCGGCTGATTGATTTGCGCATTCTTAATGGATTCCGTCATGCTGATCTGGTCGGCCGCATCACCAAACTGGTAATCACGCAGATTACCCGTCCACTCATCGCCTTGTCCGGCAAAGCGCGTGGCATGATCGCCTTTGCGGGACTTTTTCATTTTACCGAACAAATCTTCCAGGGCGGACTTTCGGATAGCCTGCTCTGTTTTAGGAGTGACCGCCGGACCGGTTCCATCACCGGGATCTTGCAAATAACCACGCTCTTTGAGGTCCCGGATAAAATCTTCCATGGTGTACTCATCATCCGTCAGGTCGTATTCCCTGTCCAGCTCATTCATCCAGTGCAGCGTTTCCGGCACATCTCCCGACGTATAGGTCAGTAATTGTAAAAAAAGCTTGAAGAGCTTGTCGAACGAGCTCTTATCTTCGTTATTTTCAACAAAACGGGAGAACCGGTGACCAATCATGATGAAATTGACTTCCTGTTGGAGTGTCCGTCGGAAGTTCTCTAATTAAAACAATCGCGCTTACATAAAGTTACTTTTTTAATATGGAAAATGGATTAACTATTTACAAATCTTCCGCTGGCTCCGGAAAAACCTTTACCCTGGTGCGCGAATACCTGAAAATCGTACTGCGTCAACCGGAGGAATACCGTCATATTCTGGCGATTACGTTTACCAATAAGGCCGCCGAGGAAATGAAAAACCGCGTGATCGAAGCGCTGGTAGAGATTGGGAACGATGAAGGAAAGGACATGCAACAGGAGCTAGCTAAAACTTTACCGGGTGTTCCATTGGCCGAAAGGGCCCGACTTGTGCTCAAACTCATACTTCACGACTACCCGTCGTTTGCTGTCAGTACAATCGACAGCTTCTTTCAACGACTGCTGCGTTCCCTGGCACGCGAAATCCATTTGCCGCTGCGCGTAGAAGTACAACTGCAGGAGGACGATGCCGTCCTGGAAGTTACTGATCGTCTGTTGCACCAGGCCGGTAACGACAAAGAATTGTCGGGCTGGCTCGAACGGCTGATCCTAAAAAAA
>CAINVI010000235.1 GCA_903854075.1 Candidatus Pollutiaquabacter sp.
CGACGGCCGTCCTCGCTCCAGTTCTGATTCTACGCCCGCCAACGGGCTCCTCAGGTTTGTAGTAGGGGACCCGTCGACTCGCATTCGCAGCACTTGCGGTTATGTTGTAGCTGCCATGTTTGAAAAATGCAAATTGTTTTTGGCGTCGGCTGAAAGCGAATCCCACGCGAAGAGCAAGGCCAAGTGCGTTGTGACGAGCGTGCATAGCGTCCTGATTGCGCTTGCATCGGCCCTGCCATTTCTCTTCGTATTACTGCTGCTTTCGCTGATATTGAAAGCGGCTGACGGCCTTGTACTTACTATCACCGGTGTTAGTGCGGAGAAAGGGGATGTGCTGATTGCTGTTTTCGCTACAGAATCCGGATTTCCGGATAATCCTAAAAAAGCTGTTCGCCTTGCTAAGGGGAAGCCATCGTCGGGAAAAGCGGTGATTGTACTGGATGATCTTCCGCCGGGGAAATATGCTGTTTCTGTATTTCATGATACGAACAACAATGAAATGTTCGATACCAATTTTCTGGGTATTCCGGAGGAAGGGTATGGCGTTTCCAATAATGCGTTGAACACGTTCAGTCCGCCAAAATTTAAAGAGGCGGTATTTACGCATCAAGGCAATACGCGCCTCGAAATAAAACTTAAATACTGATTAGATTCTATGCGGAGTAAAAAAAAGATAGCAGTCATTGGAAGTGGTTTCGGAGGACTTTCTGCAGCAATTCGACTGGCAGCGAGTGGCCATGACGTTACTATCTATGAAAAGTTGGATAAACTGGGTGGCCGTGCTTATCAGTACGAAAAAAATGGATTTAAATTCGATGGTGGACCAACGGTAATCACGGCTCCGCATCAATACGATGAATTATTTGCACTGGCGGGTAAAAACAGGTCAGATTATTTCAAGTTGATTCCTCTCGATCCTTTCTACCGTGTATTCAAAGGAGATGGTCGTCATTTTGATTATGTTCGCGATAATTCCCGTGCTGAACAGGAAGTCGCTCGTTTTTCGCCTTCGGATGTTGAAGGCTACAAAAGATTTATTCAGGGAACCACCGATATTTTCAATTGGTTTCATCCGTTTACCGAAAGGACGTTTCCGACCTTCAGTAGTTTTGCGCGAATTTTTCCGCATGTACTTACTACCGGTACCTGGCGAACGATGTACGATTATGCCGCACAATTCGTAAAGGATGATTTCATTCGTCAAGTATGTTCGTTTCATCCGCTTCTAGTGGGAGGAAATCCGTTTGATACGCCTTCCATTTACGGACTCATTATTCAGTTTGAGAAGGAGTGGGGCATCCATTACGCTGAAGGCGGAACCGGTGCAATTGTTAACGGATTAGGACGACTGTTTGCAGATTGTGGCGGTACGGTACGTTTGAATACACCGGTGAAAGAAATCGTGATCCGCAACAGAAAAGCCGTAGGAGTGCGACTGGAAGATGGAAGCTGGGAGGAAGCGGACGAAGTGGTCAGTAATGCTGATGTGACCTTTACCATGAAAAACCTCATTCCTAAACGGGAACTTCCTGCAGCTGTCAACCTTCGTCTGTCGACGATGGAATACAGTAATTCATTGGTTGTTCACTATTTCGGCACTAAGGTTTCTTATGAATCATCTTCGCTGCAGCATCACAACCTGATGTTGGGCGATGATTATCGGAAGCTGATGAGCGATATTTTCCGACGTAAAAAACTGGGTAAGCAACTGGGTCTTTATGTTCATATGCCGAGTCGGACGGATGCTACGATCTCGCCGGAAGGTTGTGGATCATTCTACTGTCTTTCGCTAGTACCTAACCTCGACGGTAAGATCGATTGGGATAACATCATGCCGGAATATACGGCTACTGTGATGGGATACCTGGAGGAAAACTATTTGCCCGGACTTACTTCCAATATCGTTGCAGAGCATTCCATCAATCCGCTGCATTTTCGCGATACGCTAAATAGCTACAAAGGCGCAGCCTTTTCCATCAAACCCTCCATGATGCAGTCCGGGTATTTTCGTCCTCAAGTAAAATCCAAGGTATTCGAAAACCTCTACTTCGTAGGCGCCGGAGCACATCCCGGAGCTGGTGTCCCGGCCGTTCTGGCATCCGGAAAAATTGCTGCTTCCTTTATCGCTCCAGAATACCAGGAACAGGCAAAATCCGTATCCTTGCAACTGGCGGTACGATGAAGGAGAAACCAACAACATTTTTTGAAGCCGGCATGTACCATAATCAAATGGAGCATGCGCCGGTACAGTTGTCCGTAACCGGTCGTATTCCCGATTGGCTTTCCGGAAATTTCGTCCGTAACGGTCCTGGAATGATGGTTCTTCCGGAGCAACCACTGAAACACTGGTTCGACGGAATGGCAGCGTTGCATGGATTTTCTATTCGTCAGGGTAAAGTCGAGTATAGTTGCCGCTTTCTCGAATGCGCATCTTACGCAACAGCACGCGCAGATGGCAAACTGACGTATTCTGAATTTGCCACCGATCCGTGTAAGTCTATATTTAAAAAAGTTCAGTCGTATGTAATTCCTTCGCCGCCGAATATGACCGATAATGCCAAAGTGAATGTGGCGAAAATTGGTGAGCGGTATATGGCATTGGGAGAAACTCCCATGATGATTGAATTTGATCCGAAAACACTAGAGACTTACGGAATGCAGGAGTTGATTCCGGACGGATTTGCCTATAAAACCACTGCTCATCCTCACTTTGAAGGCGATACGGCGTTTAACCTTGTGGTTAAATTCGGTATGTTCAGTTTTTATCGTATTCATGATGTGCTGCAGCCTAAAAAAGCGATCTCGTCGGTCTTCGTGAAAAATCCGGCCTATCTGCACGGTTTCGGTATGAGCAAGAAGTACTTCATCATTGCTGCCGGACCACTTACTGCAGTTCCACTCGAATTATTATTTTGGAAGCGTCCGTTTATTGAAAATCATACTTGGAATCCGCGTGAAGGCGCAAAGATTTATGTGATTGAAAAATCCACGGGTAAGTTAAAAGCTAAATTTGAAACGGAGGCTTTTTTTAGTTTTCATCACGTGAACGCCTGGGAAGAAGGCGAGGAGTTGGTGATGGATATCAACGCATATGACGATGCAAATATTATACAAAAATATTACCTGAAGGAACTCGAACGTCCGGACGTTGAACTGCCTTTCGGAACTATTCGGCGTTATCGCATGAATCTGCGTACACGAAAGGTTAATGCCGAAATACGTTCTTCAGCGTGTATCGAACTCCCGCGCATCGACTATGAGCGGTACAACACCGATGCTGCGTATCGTCACGTCTACGGTGTAAGCCTTCATCCGGATCATCGCCAAGGTTTTTATAACAGTCTGGTGCGCATAAATCCGGAAACGGGCGAAAACCTGTATTGGTACGAAAACGGCTGTCATCCCGGTGAACCTTATTTTATTCCGTCGCCCGACAGTAAAAACGATAAAGACGGAATTGTGTTGTCGATCGTTCTGGATACCATCCGTAATTGTTCTTTTCTGTTGGTCCTGGATGCTCAAAATTTTCAGGAGTTGGCCCGCGCAGAAGCACCGGAACCGATTATTTACGGATTTCATTCGGGCTTTTTCTCCGCATAACCGCTTTTCTGAGCGGTAATTCGCTTCCGATTGTGAACATTTTCTGGTAAAACAACTCCTTTCGCTGGGCCTGAACAGGTATTTTTGATATACCGATTATGAAGCCCTCTATTCCCAAAGGAACCCGCGATTTTACGCCGCAGGAAATGCTCCGCCGGAATCACATCTTCGCTGTGATTCGAACTGTTTACCAACGCCATGGATTTTTAGAGATTGAGACACCTGCCATGGAGAATTTGTCCAGCCTGGAAGGAAAGTATGGCGAGGAAGGCGATAAGCTCCTCTTTCGTATTCTAAATTCTGGTCCTGTTATGGACGAATTACGACAGGTAGCGGATCCGAAATTGTCGGACCTCACCGAAAAAGGGTTGCGATATGATTTGACGGTTCCCTTTGCCAGATTCGTTGTGATGCACCAGCATGAGCTGACATTCCCGTTTAAGCGATATCAGATTCAGCCGGTGTGGCGTGCCGATCGGCCTCAGAAAGGTCGCTACCGTGAATTCTACCAGTGCGATGCTGATGTAATCGGCAGCGATTCGCTATTGAACGAGATTGAATTGATTCGCATTATTCAGGACGTATTTGACGAATTGAAGATTGGTGTCGCTGTTAAGCTCAATAATCGAAAAATCCTCTCCGGTATCGCTGAAGTGATTGGCGCCGGTGATAAACTGATTGATATCACGGTGGCTATCGACAAACTGGATAAAATCGGTTTGGAAAAGGTGAATCTGGAGTTAGCTCATAAAGGACTTTCCGAAACTGCCATACAGCGATTGCAGCCGATCATTGGAATGACGGGATCCAATAACG
>CAINVI010000236.1 GCA_903854075.1 Candidatus Pollutiaquabacter sp.
ATATAATAGGATGCGTCTCTTATTGCGCTCCAACCGCGTGATAAAAAAGGTGCCGATGGGGATTGATAAAAAAACGGGTGTCAGTGCGGCAAGACCAATCAGTCCATAGCGCGTCCAGATGCGGACAATACGACGTGTTCGTGGAGTAAATACTTTTCGCTTGGGCGGCTCACTGCTGTCAATATATTCGTAATGAATTTCCAGCGGATCGTCCACGTCAGCAACAGGCGGGGCAAACGGTTCGCGGTACGCGGATTGTTTTCTGAAAAAATAAGCACGAAGTTTGTCCCAGAGGAACATGAGCCATTCGCTGAAGTACATGAAGATCACTACGCCCAACATGCCACCGAGGATAGCGTAAAGATTCGTCTCCAGCCAGGTAAAATCATAGCGTTCGTTCATGTAGACGAACGGAATGCCGAACGCGAACTTTACACTGCTGATCAGTATCAAGGTAATAATCTGGAGAAATTCTTCCACGGAAATTCGGAGCTGTAGGATACTGAAGAAACAGAATTCGGAAACTAAAGTTTCTCCCCAAAGGCGAGATCTCCGGCATCACCAAGTCCGGGCACTATGTAAGATTGTGCCGTGAGCTCATCATCCACAGCCGCTGCCCAAATGGTTACATTCTCGGACAAATGACTTTTAACGTGTGCTATTCCTTGAGCGCTGGCAATGGCACAAACAATGTGGGTATGACGCGGAACGCCACGGTCGAGCATCGCTTTATACGTCATGACCATGGAAGATCCGGTTGCGAGCATTGGGTCGCAAAGAATCAGTGTGCGATTCTCCAGAGAAGGGCAGGATACATATTCAAGTGCAATATCAAAACTGCCGTCTTTATGATGTTTGCGGTAGGCACTGATGAATGCATTGTCGGCGTGATCAAAATAATTCAGGAATCCCTGATGCATTGGTAGGCCGGCGCGCAGGATGGTGGCAATCACTGGCTGTTCTTTAGCGAGGTTCATCACAGCAGCGCCCAGTGGTGTGGTAATTTCGACTTCCTCATAAATCAACAACTTGCTGATCTCATACGCGATGATTTCACCGATACGTTCCAGGTTTCTGCGGAAGCGCATACGGTCTTGCTGAACCTCCACGTTGCGGAGTTCAGCGACAAACTGATTCATGAGTGAGTTCGAGAGACCCAGATTGTGTACCATCGTCAGGATTTAAATAGGTTGAGTGGAAAAGGTAGTCGGTTGATCCGCAGTTGTAAATATACAATTTCCTCCGATCCGAAACTCTTGTAAAACCGGTAGAGATTCGGGTCCGAAGAGCCTTCGAAATCCAGTTGGGTTGCTTCTCCGGCATGTTTTTCAATAAATCGGTCGATCACTGCAGGCATAGCACCTGTTTGCCGCCCATCAGGGTGGGTGGCGGAGAACAGAAAAATCCAGCCGTGTGGTGAACGTAGAAAGAGGGCGCCCGCCAGAAGTACGCCTTCCGATGTACGTATACCGTGAACTTCCAGTAAACCGCGTGCAGCAGCGGTGCTGCAAAGTTGCCGCAACAGTTGGTACTCCTTTTCCTGTAACGTGTCGACAGTTCGTCCACGATATTGCCGAAACAATCCGATGATCTCATCAACTTCTGCGTGCGGTACATTCGTTATTCCGGCATCAACTGCTTTTCTGATGTTTCGCCGAGTGTTTTCGGAATATCCTTTTTGTAATTCTTCGTGCGATCGTTGCAGGTCAAGCAAGAGGTTCGGACGAGTAGTAACCTTTGCGTGGTTGGTTTGATTATAACTGTTCAGCTGGATATCGGCCAATTGGAAATCAGCCGGTAGTGCAGAGAGAAACCGGTCTGCATCGGCGCTTCCGAAGACGCCCAGCTGCTGGGTGAAAGGTGGCTGGTAAATATAATTCACACCCCACTTGCGGCGATGTGGTAGCGGCATCACCGCCGTGTAATCATCTTCAATTAGCGCGTCCCAATCCGGCGATACGATATCCAGATACCAAGCTTCACCGTACACCATGGCGTTTTTTGCACCGGTAACACAGTTGTCCCATTTTTTAATGTCAATGGCGTGGTGGCGGAGGAAGTTGATCACGGCAGAGAATCAGGCAGTAGCCGCTTTTACGATGTCTTCATACGTGGATTTCCAGCCTTCCCAGGGATGCATGTCGGATAACGATTCATTGTGCCAAAGACTCATGAACGTTCCGCCAACTGCTTTAGTAGCACGAATCAGCGGAGCGACACGGCCAATGACTTCGTCCGGTTTGAGTAGCATGTAATTGCGGAGGGTAGCATCCATAACAGCGAATGGATGAATGCGTAGCGAGGTTTCTTGCTCAGCGCCCAGATCATAAAAGTTGAACGAGGTGCAGATGCCCGCACGAAAACCAATCTCTTGTGCGTACCCCATGGTGTAGTCGTCGGTGATGTCACAGGCAAGCAACTGACGATAGGTTTCCGGAAATTTAAGTTTTAGGAAGTGTTGCCGGCTGTGGGTCACGTCACGTCGAACGACTTTGCTCAGTCGACGTTGTTCGAGTGCGATGCGGTGCGGCTCTTCATTCGACTGATACGATGGATGAATGCCGCACTGGTTGTAGTCGGCAATGGATTTGATCAGTGATTGGAATTTCCTGCGGCTGGCTGATACGTTTTTATCGTATTGTCCATAATCGCCGAGCAGAAAAAAATAAATACAGGACAGATTGTATTTCTCCCGTATCGTTTCTAATTCCGAATACGTATCATACGGATCTTTTTTTTGTCCGAAAACTACTGCGAGTCGTTCCGTCAATCCATTCAGGTTCAGCTGAAGCAGTGAGCGCAACATCGCACCCACGGATCGGAAGATTCCTTTTTCACGATACGCCCAGGCGTTATCAATATCAATCGTCGAAACGTAGCGGTATGTTGAATGTCGCACGGCTAGTGCAGGATACTGTTGTTTCAGCAGTTCGCCGATACGTTGAGCCCAGCGGTTGACCACCGGCTCCTGAAGGAATCCCTTACGGTAGGCCAGACTTTGGCGGGCATCGAATCGGTCGTATTGATCGCGCGTATGCGGGAGGTATTCTTCGTAACGAGTGACCAGGTAAAATGCCGCAGCGAACGGATCGAAGGGCATGAGATATCTTGGATGGGTCGCAAAAAATGCTTTGGAGCCCTCCCAATCAAAAACAGAAATCTCCTGCGGCTTGATGCCGCGTTCAAAGAGTAGGGATGTGGCGTAGAAAAAAGGTTCGGTGTCTACCGGTTTTTCAGCGTAGGAAAATTTAGCCCCCTGGTGCAATAAAAACTCCTGCTCGTCTTTGGTGATCCGGTACGACAGTCCTAAAAGTTCCTTAAGCAGTAAGTCCATTATATAGACCAGTCTGTAGGAGTTTTTAGGAGAATAAACGAGTACCATAGCCACGGATTGCAAACGTTGGCAAGATACATTTATTGGCTAAAATGAGAAAATGGATCGCCAGTGGAGAGCGTACTTTCCGCAGTGAAATGCCCGATTTCACAAAGATTACACGCCCTTATCGGCTGATCAGGTTGCCGGCTGCCCAGTTGATATAGGCAATACTTTTGGCATATTTCGTACGCAGTTCGGCAAGCTTGATTTCACTGTTGATCACTGCGTTTTCGCGGTTGTTCACCAAAAAGAGAAAGCTTTCCCCTTCGCCGAATTTTATCAGCTCTCCTTCCAGCATCTTGTCGGCATTCACCTGCAGGGATTCCTGCACCCTGATCTGTTGTGAAAGCGTATTCATTTCGTTGTAGGCCGTGCGAACCTGATTGAGGATGTCGCGTGACACTTGTTGTTGTTGAAAACGCGTCTGCTCCAGCTTAATCTTAGTGGCGCCCAACTTACCGCGCTCCGCACGCAGGAAAATTGGCATGCTGAAATTAAGTCCGAATTTGTAATTGTCACTGAGTATCGGCGAGTAGGCGTCAGGGTCAGTAAAAAGTTCAGTTCCCGGTGAAAGGAAATTATATTCCAGATTTAGCTTCGGACGCAGTTTTTCCGCTGCTAGTTTCCGTTCAATCTCCAGCTGATCGATGCGTACCTGTAAGGTGATGATTTCCGGGTGTTGTGCTTTCGCGGAATCCAGTAGTTGCTCCAGTGGCAATATGTTAGAACCAGACATCCCTTCGTTACCGGTTTGGGGAACAACGGCACTGCCCGGTTCAACCGGTTGGCCTTCATCACTCCACAGGTGATTGGCAAAGACCAGACGGGCATTATTGAATTCCATCGTAGACTGATTCAACGTGTTCTCCCGGTTCTGTACTTCAATCAGTGCTTCGAGCGAATCGATTGCGGCTTGCTCTCCTAAAAGTACTCGGTTACGAATCGCGTCAAACCGCTGTGCTGCCAGGCCAAGGCTTTCCCGGTGCAACAACATGCGCTGATACGTAAATGACCAGTCCCAATAATCCTTGTTGACTTGTAATAATAATTTATTGATTGCTTTTACTTTATCGGCCGTAGCCTGCGTGGTCAGTAGCTGTGCCTGTCGAAGAGTGGCGCGACGATTGTCGATCAGTAGTCCTTGACCTATCGGCACAGAAAACCCGACATACGATAATCCACCGGCGGGTGTAGTGGCTTCTGGATCCAGGTATTTACCATCGGTCTGATCGTAGGCTACTCTGAAATCCACGCCGTACCAAGTGGGAAAAGTGAGAGAGTTTTGCCAGATGTTCCAGTATTCTTCGTTGTTGAATGATTTGTTATTGACATCTGACTTTAACAAAGGGTCAAACGCACCTCGGGCTGTGCGGATTTCTGCCTTCGCGTAATCCGGTAACAGTTGTGCTTGTCGGGCAATCGGGTGGTTGGAAAGTACAATTCCGTATACGTCTTCTAGGCGAAGTATTGAAAGCGAATCGGCACTCGCCGGGAGGATCGATCCAATACACAGCCAGATGAGTAAAAATGCGTTCTTCATTCGGTCGGTGATTTCTTGGACGTGGCCGATTTATCTTTCGATTCACCGTCCTGACTGTTGTCGGTTCCCATATAATCCGGCGGGAAACCATTGAACTGGCGCCACAATTCAAACCAGATGGGAACGTCTTTCAGCATTACCCATCCGAAGGTGCCGGAACCTACACGAAGTTGTTTTGGCCAGGGCTCGTCGTTCGGATCAGGAACGACCAGGATTCGGTAAAGCCCTTTTGTGTCAAAGTTGTCGATGACAGCTACCGTACCACCGAACGTGCCGAAGCTGTAGTTGGGCCAGCCGGAGAAAACCAGTGCCGGCCATCCGTCGAATTGTAATCGAACTTTTCTTCCTTTTGCCAGGAGTGGTATATCCATCGGTCGGACATAAAGTTCAACGGCGAGCTGCGGTGAAGAAGGCATGATGCTGCAGATGACATCGCCTTCGTTAATGTTTTCGCCGATACCGGTGATTTTCGCCTGAACAACATATCCGTCCTGAGGCGCGGTGACATAATAATAACCGCTACGAATCACAGTACTGGAGAATTCTATATTCATTTTCGCGATCTCTGCCTGTGTTTCGTACAGGTAGGACAAGGAGGAGTTCAGTTCCGACTCGGCTTTGCTGATCTTGTTGGTGTATTCAGCCTCCAGGGAGCCCAGCTCGATGTTCGCATTCAGAATTTCGTTCTTGGACGTCAGCAATTTGTTCTCAGAGGTTTGCAACTTTGCTTTGGACTCTTGCAGTTTGAGGTTACGGCGTTCCTGATCCGTAAGTGCAATCAGTCCTTTTCGGAAAAGGGAATCAGCCCGGCGCGATTGCAATACAGAGATGTCGAGATCGGATTTCACGGCGATTACATCAGCACTGTCGCTCAGAATCTTCAATTCGAATTGCTTCACTTTGTTGCGTGCTTTCTCGAGCGATAACCGTTTTTCTTTCTGCAAGGCATCGATCTGTTTGGCCAAAGAAGCGATTTTTCCTGAGGTGGATGATTGAGAACCTTCTTTAGCGCGGATCTGATCACTCAACCGTTCCAGCAACTTGGGATCCATGAACTTCTCCTTGATTTCAGAAATACGAATAATCGTATCTCCCCGATGGACAAATTGCCCTTCCCGGACGTACCAGTGTTCTACGCGACCGGGAATAATGGATTGTATAGACTGCGGACGGTCTTGAGGAAGGTAAGTGGTCAACGATCCGTTGGAACGAATGTTCTGCGTCCAGGGCATGAATAATACCAGGAATAGGATCAGGAAAAAGGCCGTGAACAGTCGCGAAGATTTAATCGCATGACTAGGATCTCGAAATAATCCAGCCGCTTTAAAGTGATGAAGTTTTGGAGCCTCATCACCGGTGCTCCTGGTGGTGTGCGTTTTTTTCATCGGCTCTTTTGTTGAATAAGTTCTATCAAGGTCGTGTTGGTGGTGTTCAGCTCGCTGAACTTTCCGTCAGCGACAAGGTTACCGCTGTCGAGTACCAGTAATCGGTGGCACATCGCCATGACCATAGGCTCGTTTGAAATGACGATAACGGTACATGGGAAGGAAGGATCCGTTAGGAATTCGAGAATACGTTTCTTCTCCATGAATTCGACACCGAGTAAGAAGTCGTCCACGATCAATAGCGACGGACGCTCTACCAGATTCCTTGCGATAATCAGTTTATGCATCACGCTTTCTGGAACGCGTACTCCGCCACCGATAAGGCGTGTTTGGAACCCTTCCTTTAGGGAGTTGATGTAATCCAAAACGCCGGCGGCGGAAGTGGCCCAGATGACATCCTTGAATTCAATATTCCGTCTTCCAATAGTTATGTTTTCCAAAACTGTACCATCAAATAGCGTGTCTTGCGAAACGTAATTCCCAATATGGTTCATCAGCAACGGCCGGTTTAGCTCACGTAGCGGAAAGCCATTATAACTGATGGTGCCTGTGTACGAATCGAAGATTCCCAATAACAGGTTGGTGAGCGTAGATTTTCCGGATCCGTTTGGACCACTTATGCAAACCCGCTCACGGGGAGAAATGTTGAAGGATATGCCGTTGAGCACTTTGCGATTATCCTCCGGAAACCGGTAGGTGAGCTCGGAAACCTTGACGGAAAGCCCTTCGCCGGGCACTACCGTCAATTCCGCCGATTTATCGGCGTCGGTCGGCAGGCCGGTAACTTTACTTACTTTTTCAACACTCACTAATACGTCGTATACGTCATCTATTTTCATGATGATCTTCTCAATCGAGTTCATGATGAGGATGATTACGATTTCCGCTGCAACGAATTGCCCGAGGTTGATTTGCTTGTTGACAATCAGCAATACACCAAGTATGAGTAACAACGCCGTTATAATCGTTTTGAAAATAACAAAGCTGTAGTATTGTATTTTCAGCACCTTGAAATGATCTTCCCGTGCTTTGATGTAATTGCTGACATGGTAGTCCGTTCGTTCCATCGCAAAACCGGTGTTGCCGGCCAGTTTGAAGGTGGTGATGGAACGTGCCATTTCTTCCAGCCAGTTCACGACATTGTATTTGTGTTCGGACTCTACAAATGCGGTACTCAGTCCCCGCTTACCCGTCATGCGCAGGAGAATGATAAGAATGGAAATCAATACGGTGCCGATGATGATGAAGAGCGGATGGTACAGCGAGAGCAGGAAGGTGCCCAGTAGTACCTGAAGAAGTGCGGCTGAAAGATCGAGCAAGATCACCGGCACACCTTTCTGCAAGGTGAGAGTGTCGAAGAACCTGTTCATCAGCTCCGGCGGATTGTATTTCAGCATCGCCTCCAGTTTGAGCCGCGGAATTCGGAAGGCGTAGGCAAAGGCAGTACGTGCAAAGAGTCGCTGTTGAAGATATTCCACCAGTTCCAGCTGATAAATCAGCATTATACCGGAGAAAATTATTCCGAGTACTATAAAAAGGATGAGTACGGTTGCGGAGGTAACAACTTGTCCGCTGGAAATGAAACCTATGAGGCTCTGAACACCAAGCGGCAACGACAAGCTTATGATTCCTACGAAAATGGCATACATCAGGATATGCAGAATTTCCCTGCGCTCCGGAGTTAATAGTTCAATCAATTTTACGAAGGTGCGGAAACGGGATGGTCTTCCGGAAGAAAGGTCAGCGGCTATTTCCTGCGATTCTGTAGTCGTGTTTGGAAAGCAGGTGATGACCACGGCTTCTTCCTGACCTTGTTCCATACCTCGTTTAAAACACGAAGAATAGAGGCTGTGTTCTTCCGGTAATACGTGTGGCGCGAAGGATGTTCCGGAAGCTGCTGAAGCCACTAACTTTCCGTTGTCGCGATAGGCCAGTACGGGTTGTAACGCGTCCTTTTCCTGAAGAAAAATCAGGAAAGGATGATTGGCAGTGTTCAGCATGGTTAAGAATTCCTCCCGGCCGACACTGTTTTCTAAATAGATCAAGTCGTGCTCAGCACCTGCCGTGGAAAGGTGAGCCATGAAGTCCTGGTAGTTGGACGTCGAAACGGCTGCATACTTTTCACGCAGGCTGGAGTGATTCATGGGAATCGTATCCAGTTGCAGCGTTTGGGCAAAAAATCGGTTTATTTCGTTTATTAAAGCCATCTTATGATCATCCTTTCAATGGGTCGATTAGTTAACACGGCTCCATAAATTTGGTTTTAGCGTGTTGCGCAGCTATTACCAATTTCCTTGCCACGGATTGTTAAATTATCTTAAAAGTTACTGTGCCTGCGCAATATCACCGGCTTTAGTAGCTAAAGTGATTGAACGACGGAACTTTTAATCGGTTTCAAAGTAGTCCCATTCCAAGGGCAGTGGCAAGTAGTACCAGCATGATGGCCACAAAATATTGCACAAACTGAATCGTAACTTTTTTGAAAAGGCGACTTCCCAAAAAGGCGCCGGTGAAGGCAGACAATGTAGCAGCTATCAATAACGTGGAGTGTGATGAAAGCTGAGCTTCTGAAAAACGTTCGGCATACACAGAAAGTCGGGTGAAATCAACGACACTGGAAACAACAACGGCGGTCCCAAGAAAGGCTTCTTTGGTTAGGCCTGCTTTGATAAGAAATGCACTGCGTAACGCACCTTGATTTCCCGAAAGACCACCGAAGAAGCCGCTGAGTAATCCGCCGGCCACCAAATGTTCTTTCCCGAATTGCAACCGTTGCAGTGAAGGGATCAGCTCCATCGCGGCAAAAAACAGCAATACTAGGGCGATGATGAATTTTAGCGGGTAAACGGAGAACTCGGCACCGTTCATCGTATAGGTGAACAAGGGAGAAAGGTCGTTCAGCTGCAATAAGAGCTGAGCTCCGATAAAGGCCGCTATCATTGCCGGGATTCCAAATCGAAGTAGCACGTGCTTGTCGACATGTTTTCCGACCAGAAAGAGTTTGAAAAGATTATTGAAAAAGTGGACGATACCGGTCATAGCAATTGCTTCGTCGACCGGGAAGAATAACATCAGCACAGGAGCAAGCAGGGTGCCGAGGCCAAACCCAGAGAAGAAGGTGAGTAGTGCAGTAACGAACGCGGTTAGGCAGACAAGGATCAGTGTGGTTGTCATACGAATAAAACTACCAAAAATAAGTACGCGAGAGCTATTTGTCGATATGTCGGCGGCCAACGTAACATTAAATTATGATTGAGATTATTAAGGCAAAAACGGACGCCCGGCAATGACGGGTGCTTATATCTTTCCCTCGTCTGCAAAGCTGTAATATCCTTTTTGGGTAATGATAAGGTGGTCAAGTACTGAAATCTCCAGTAAACGGCCGGCATCAACGATGTTTTTCGTCAGCCGGATATCGGCATCACTAGGTTTCAGATTACCGGAAGGATGATTGTGTGAAAG
>CAINVI010000237.1 GCA_903854075.1 Candidatus Pollutiaquabacter sp.
AGTGCTTCGTTGAAGCCAACGTTTTCCGGCAAAAGATGTACTACCATCCATCCCGCAACGAATAATCCGGAAAAGATGATCAGCATTTGAAGTAATTGCGTATAGGAAACTGCTTTTGTGCCGCCGAGTACCGTGTATAGAATCACAATTCCCCCGGTAAATAGGGTAGTAATGCGGATGTCTATTTGAAGTAATGTAGATAAAACGATAGCTGGTGCGTAAATCGTTATACCGGTCGATAGTCCGCGTTGTAGAAGAAACAACGTAGCTGTGAGCGTTCTGGTTTTTGCATCAAAACGATTTTCCAGGTATTCATAGGCGGTATAAACATTCAGGTTTCGGAATCGTGGGATGAAGATGTAACAGATAACAATCATGGCCAGGGGAAGGCCAAAATAAAACTGAACAAAGCGCAAACCGTCTCCGTATGCTTGTCCTGGTGCAGATAAGAAGGTGATTGCACTGGCCTGTGTAGCCATCACGGATAAACCGACATTGTACCATGGGAGTTCACGATCTGCTAATAAGTAGCCGCTGAGATTTCTCATGTTACGGCTTTTCCAGATGCCGTATACTACAATACTGCCCAGGGTGATAAATAATACAAGCCAATCAAGCGTACTCATGAATAGTGTTTGGTGAAGAGGTAAAGCAGCAAGATCATGCTTCCTAAAATTAATACCAATAAGAGGTATAGTAACCTCCAGACCCTGGACTCTTTAACGTTGCTTTCTGTAGTTCTCATGGATGTGACGATAATTCGATAAGGTTGGAGAATAGTCGGTACGATCCCGGAACACCTGCCGGCAATTCACGAAAGAACGCTAGTCCGGTGTAGACAAAATTTCCTTTACCGTATCGGGCAATAATCAGTCCGCCGTCTGCAGCCTTTTCTCCAGTATCGTTCAGGGATAATGGTTTTACATACGAAGTGTCAACATCTCCGGCGAAATAAATGCCTCTTTCCTGGATCCATCCTTCAAAATCTGCCGAAGTGATTTTATTAGGAGTGTTCAGGCTCGCGTGATCGGGAGCTAAGTAGCGGACTTCTGCGTTTTCTTCTGTGACTCGTTCTCGGGTAATAGTAAAAGGGTAAGGTCCGATCTTTGCTATAACAGGTCCGATGCGGTTGTTGGTATTATACTGTACAATAAGATTGCCTCCGTTATTAATATACTCCATCAAACGGTTATAGTGGCCTTGCATCCGGTTATCCGTATTGTAGGCACGAACACCGGTAATTATAGCTTTGTAATCGTTCAGGTTGGTTTCTGAAATCATGGCATCTGTCAGGATTTCTACACGATACCCGATTTGTTCCAAACTGGCCGCCACATCGTCACCGGCTCCTTCGATGTATCCTATTTTTCCTGTTGGCGTGTTGATGTCGATGTTTACCAGTGGTATAGTTGTCGGACTAAGGCGAAATTGCGTAGGTATATGATCATAGTCTATGCGTTGCAATGATTGGTCGAAAGTCCCTCCGGGAGTAATGGCTTTAACGGAAAGCCAAGCGGTTTTACTATTCTTCGATGGTGACACCGTAATTTCTATTTTTTGTTCATCGCCGATATTGACCAGTGAAAAGGAGTCTATATTTGAAATGGCCGACCATCCTTCGGAAGTGGTGATTTCTAAGCGGCCTGCCTGATTCGCTGCATTGGCGTGAACGGTGATGTTGATTTTAGCGGGAGCGTCGTTTGGTGTAACCAAAGTCTTTCTGCCGGGCTGTAGAGTGACCGGTGGGATAATCTCAAGTGGTCGATAAACTTCCCCGCGAACCGGATCAGTAGATTTATAGACTACTCCTCTGACAATATCAAGCG